>NZ_JBSVWQ010000037.1:0-41225 GCF_054071215.1 Pseudomonas sp. SDO5522_S412
TGATGCACCGCCATCGCAGGCAAGCCAGCTCCCACAGGAGGGTGCGGTGGCGCGGGTTAGTGGGGCAGCGGCGTGAGCACGTCGGCCTTGTCATCCATCACCATCACTACCAGGAGTTTCGCCGGTTGGGTCTGGCTGGCATTGCTGGATTCAAAGTGCCGCGAGCCGGCAGGTTCATAGAACGACTGGCCGACCTTGTAGGTGATCGCCTTTTCATCGTTGACCCGCGAGGTGATTGCACCTTCCAGCACATAGGCCACGGCCGTGCCGGTGTGGCTATGGGGCGCGGTGGCCTGGCCCGGCGCATAGTCCACGGTGAGCATCACGGTTTTCTTGCCGGGGACGTTGGCCAGGGCGTGTTCCTGCAACACGTTGATCTTTTCCTGGTTGTACACCGGGTCGTGGGCAAAGGCGCTTAACGAGGCCAGCAGTAGGGTGGTGCCGAGCAGTACTTTCATGGTGAGGCTCCGAGTGAGTCGAGACCCGTTCACCCTAGGCCCCGATCCGGATTTGACCAATAGCCAATCCGGCGGAAATTCCCTCAGCCAATCTGTCGCAGGATATCCCGCACCACGTCCAGCGCCGGGTCAATGTCCAGGGTTTCGATCGCGCCAAACCCGATCTTCAGTCCCTCGCGTACCGGTGTGTCGTGGAAAAACACGCTCAGCGGATAGAGCCCCACGTCAGCCTCCCGTGCCAATTGGGTGAGCTGCGGAATATTCACCGGCACCTTGCACAGTGCGGCCAGATGGAACCCGGCCACGGTGGGCACCACGTCGAACCACGGCGAGAGGTCCCCCGCCAGGCGCTGCAGAATCCGTTCCCGGCGCCCGGCATATACCCCATGGCAGCGCCGAATGTGCTTGAGCAGGTAGCCTTCGCTGATGAACTTGGCCAGGGCCCATTGCGGCAGGGTGGAGCTGTGCTGGTCGGTGAGTTGCTTGGCCTTGAGCACCGCGCCGAAAATTGCCGGCGGCAACACCGTGTAGCCCAGGCGCAACTCCGGCAGCAGGGTTTTCGAGAAGGTCCCGACGTAGGCGACCACGCCGCGGGTGTCCATGCTTTGCAGGGAGTCGGTGGGGCGGCCCTCGTAGCGGAATTCGCTGTCGTAGTCATCCTCGATCACGATGGCGCCCAACGCCAGCGCACGTGCCAGCAACGCCTCACGGCGCGGCACGCTCATGGGCATGCCCAGGGGGAACTGATGGGACGGTGTCACGTAGATCAGCCGCGCGCCGTCGGGAATCAAGTCGACCCGCAGGCCGTGTTCGTCCACCGGCACGCCCACCACGGTCGCCCCCATGGCGTCGAACATCAGTCGCACCGGGGTGTAGCCGGGGTCTTCCATGGCGACGACGGTGCCCGGTTCCAGCACCACGCGGGCGATCAGGTCGAGCGCCTGCTGGGCGCCGTTGGTGACTACGATGTCGTCTTCGCTGCACCTGACCCCACGGGAAAATGCGATATGCCCGGCGATTGCACTGCGCAGGGCCGGCAAGCCTTCCGGCCGGCTGTAGAAGCCGCTGTCCTGTGAGATACGGCGCAAGGCATCGAGGGTGCAGCGCCGCCATTCATCCTGGGGGAACTGGCTGCGGGCGGTGGCACCGCCGATAAAGTCCCGGCTCGGGCGGGTTTCACGGTTGGGGTGACCCATGGGCGCGGGAAGGGCCTGCCACTTGGCCAGGTTGGCGGCGCAGGCAAGGTCGGCGGCACTTTGCAGGTGTTCGCGGCGCGTGGCCCAGGCGTTGACGAACGTGCCACGGCCGATCCTGCCGACCAACAACCCTTCGTAGGTCAGCGCCGCGTAGGTGTCTGAGACTGTCTTGCGCGACACGCCCAGTTGCAGGGCCAGCAAGCGGCTGGGAGGCAATTGCGACCCGGCCACCAGTTGTCCCGACTCAATGGCCGTGCGCAATTGCTGGTAAAGCTGTTCGGCCAGGTCCTTGCGGCCCTTGATAACGACGTGCAGTTCCATGTTTCATCCAGAGGCAAGCAATCACCCGCAAGATTACCGCAAGTCACCCGCCAGCCGAATCAGGACAGGAAACCACCGTCTACATTCAGCGATACACCGGTGGTGTAGCTCGACGCATCGCTGGCCAGGTACAGCACCGCGCCGGCCATCTCGCTCGGGTCGGCCACGCGCTTGAGGGGGATCTGCGCCAGGGCCATTTTCAGGATCGAGTCGTTCTTCACCAGCGCGGAGGCGAATTTGGTGTCGGTCAGGCCCGGCAGCAGTGCGTTGCAACGAATGCCGAACGGCGCGCATTCCTTGGCGAAGACTTTGGTCATGTTGATCACGGCGGCCTTGGTCACCGAGTAGATGCCCTGGAATACGCCCGGCGAAATCCCGTTGATCGAGGCCACGTTGATGATGCTGCCGCCACCGTTCTCGCGCATCAGCTTGCCGGCTTCCACCGACATGAAGAAGTAGCCGCGAATGTTTACGTCGACGGTCTTCTGGAATGCGCCCAGGTCGGTGTCCAGCACGTTGCAGAACTGCGGGTTGGTGGCGGCGTTGTTGACCAGGATGTCCAGGCGGCCGAACTGTTCGCGGATCGCGGCAAACACGTTGGTGATCTGTTCCATTTCGCCGATATGGCAGGCAATTGCCGTGGCCTTGCCGCCGTCGGCGATGATCGCGTCGGCCACGTGCTGGCAGCCGTCGATCTTGCGGCTCGACACGATCACGTGGGCGCCTTGCTGGGCGAGCAACTTGGCGATGGCCTCACCGATACCGCGGCTGGCGCCGGAAACGAAAGCGATCTTGCCGTCGAGGTCGAACAGTTGGGTCTTGGACATGGTTTTTCCTTGAAGAGGGTCAGAGGGAAGACTGTTTGATGACATTCAGGCTCATCTGCTCAAGCAGCTTGTTCATGTGAATGAACTGCGCAAAGCGTTTGTCCTGGGTCTGGCCATGGAAGAAGCGGTAGTAGATCTGCTGCACGATGCCGGCCAGGCGGAACAGGCCGTAGGTGTAGTAGAAGTCGAAATTGTCGATCTGGATCCCGGAGCGTTCGGCGTAGTAGTCGACGAACTGGCGGCGGGTAAGCATGCCGGGGGCGTTGCTCGGCTGGCGGCGCATCAGTTGCACCGGGGCCGGGTCGGCCGCTTCGATCCAGTAGGCGAGGGTGTTGCCCAGGTCCATCAGCGGGTCGCCGAGGGTGGTCAGTTCCCAGTCCAGCACGCCGATGATCTGCATCGGGTTATGCGGGTCGAGGATCACGTTGTCGAAGCGGTAGTCGTTGTGGACGATGCTCGAGGTGGGGTGGTCGGCCGGCATCTTGTCGTTGAGCCAGGCACGTACCGCTTCCCAGCTAGGGGCGTCGGGGGTCAGGGCTTTTTCGTAGCGGTCGCTCCAGCCGCGAATCTGCCGCTCCACATAACCTTCGGGCTTGCCCAGGTCGGCCAGGCCGCAGGCGCTGTAGTCGACCTGGTGCAGCTCGACGAACTTGTCGATAAAGCTTTTGCACAAGGCTTCGGTTTTCGCCGCGTCCAGGCCCAGTTCCGGCGGCAGGTCCGAGCGCAGGATGATCCCGTTGACCCGCTCCATCACGTAGAACTCGGCGCCGATCACCGACTCGTCGGTGCAGTGCACGTAGGCCTTGGGGCAATACGGGAAACCGTCCTTGAGCTGGTTGAGAATCCGGTATTCGCGGCCCATGTCGTGGGCGGACTTGGCCTTGTGGCCAAAGGGCGGGCGGCGCAGCACGAATTCCTGGCCGGGGTATTCCAGCAGGTACGTCAGGTTGGAGGCACCCCCGGGGAACTGGCTGATTTTGACGCTGCCGCTCAAGCCCGGGATATGGGCCTTGAGGTAGGGATCGATGAGGCTGGCATCAAGTTCTTCGCCGGGGCGAATCTGGGTCGATTGGTCATTAAGCGCCATGCTTATCCCTTCTGCTTATTCTTAAGGCCTTGGACTATTGGCTAATCTAATGCGCGCGGCCGCCAAGCCACAAGGTTGGGGCGGCTTAATAGGTTAGCGTGTTGGCCGATGATCAGCGGGCTTGATGTGCTCAGATCACCAGAACTGCGCGCCCGCCGGGGTTGCAGGACAGGTTGGCACCGATTTCGACTTTTGCCAGGTCGATGCCCAGGCCGGCGAGCAGGTTATTGACCAGCGGGTCGAGGAGCGGGCTGAGCAGTCCGGAGATGATGCCGCTGAGCAGATTCAGTACGCCGGTGACCAGGCCGACCACCAGGTTCAGCACCAGCCCAATCAGTCCGCCCTGTGTCGGTGGATGGTTGATCAACTGGATGCCATTGAGGGTGTTGCTCAAGCTGCCCACCACGTTGTTGGAACTGAAACTGAAGTAATCCGGGGGGCTTTTCACCTCGGGCGGCGACAGGTAAGTGTGGTTCCGGACTGTCTTGGCCACGCTGCTGTCGATCTTCAGGCTGATGCCACCCACGCCATACGGTTGCCGGGGATCGCAGACACCGTTGCTACAGGTCTTCACCCCAAGGTCGAGTAATGGGAATTCGTCAACGTTCAGTGGTGCTGTGGAGGAAAACAGGTTTTTTGGGTCGATCTGGCCCACCATCAGCCTAACCGCCGAGGTGGTACCGAGCACCGACAAGGCTTTGTCCGCAGGCCCGTTGCAGCGATATCCGGTGACCGTGCTGCTGCCGCTGGCGGCTTCCAGTGCTACATCGATTTGCTGGCCGATTTTGGGATCAAAGGAGCTGCCTAACAAGAGGCCCACCAGCGCCGTTACCCCGCCCAGTAAATCGTTCACCGCGCCGATTGCCGGCAGTTTCACCGAGATCAACGTCCTGACTTGCGCGGTCCTGACGTAGATCGGTTGGGTGGCGATCAGCTTGGGGTTACCTATGGCGGAAACCTGCGCCGGTTCAATGACCTTGGTCTTGACCGTGATATTCAGCAGTCCCAGCACATCCACCGGCAACTCCACCGCGACCGCGTTGTACTTGTTCGACAGTTGCACAAACCCCTGGATCAGGTTGAATAGTTGCAGGTTAACGTCCAGGGCGCTCTTGTCGGTGCCGTTCTGGATGGTCAGCAGGTCGCCCAGGTGCAGGATCTTGGTGCCGGGTGCAATCAGCTTGATCGCTTCCAGGTTATTGATCACCACCTTGACCGCATCGCCCCCCAGCTTGAGTACATCTATCGCGGCCTGGATCAGATCGCCGACGCTGGCGTCGGTCTTGAGCAACTCGTCGTAGTTGCCGGCGCTGACCTTCAATTGAATCGCCAGCGCGTCCAGGTAACTGAGCAGGTTGATATCGGTATTGATCAGGCCCTTCCAGCCCACCGCGTCGAGTTGCAATTTGCCCCCCAGCAGTCCGCCGATCAACGCATTGAGTGCGGCGGACTTGGTGCTGTCCACGGTCAGCAAGGTGCTGCGGATGGTCAGTACGGCCACCGGGGGCGCGGGCACGGCGGCCACGGCCACTGCCTGCAACCGGATGGTCGGCTCGAAAGGGCCGGTGGAGAGCAGCATGAACAGGCGGTTGGCGATACTGGTGACGACGCGGT
This sequence comes from Pseudomonas sp. SDO5522_S412, assembly GCF_054071215.1. Lineage (NCBI taxonomy): Bacteria > Pseudomonadati > Pseudomonadota > Gammaproteobacteria > Pseudomonadales > Pseudomonadaceae > Pseudomonas > Pseudomonas sp. SDO5522_S412. Next base: position 5,504 of record NZ_JBSVWQ010000037.1, read on the forward strand.
GGGTGGCGATGACCTGGATCGCATCGGACCTTGAGGGATTGGGGCTGAAGGCGCGCATGAAGTCAGCCCCGGTGACCAGGGTGCCGCAGGTGGTCGCCAGGGTACGGTCTGCGTTGAGCGGGAAATCATTGCGGGCTGCGCTTTGGATCGCGAATTGCGCGGCGTTGGTATTCGGCGTCACGCAGGCGCCGCCGCGGGTGACCACTTCCAGGGCCGCGGTGTCGGCAACCCGTTGCAGCTTGCGCTTTTCCAGGTACAGCCGGCCGCTGTCGACCACCACCAACAGGAACAACAGTGCGATCCCCAGGGTCATCGCACCCATCAGTCCTATTGCGCCGCGTTGGCGGACCGAGCCGGGTCCTTGGCAAACCATCCTGCGTTCCTTCGCCGGTCCAGTACCGGCATCCTGAGTATCCCCTCAGGCAGTGTAGTCAGGTTTTGCAAGGATTTATGGCTATTGGCCATTATTTTCGCGGAGGCAGTGCCACGGGCGTCAGCACAGGGCGGCCGGCAAAGTATTCCAGCAGGTTGTCCGCCACGCGCTGCACGGTGTCATGAGCGGCTTCCGGTGACAGGCCGGCGACGTGGGGCGTGAGCACGGTATTGCTGAGGCGCTTGAGCGCGTCGGGCACGTTGGGTTCATCGTCGAACACGTCCAGTGCCGCGCCGCCGATGCGCCGTTGCTCCAGGGCGGTAATCAGGTCGGCGGTGACCACCACGCTGCCGCGCCCGATGTTCACCAGGAAGCCGTTGGGGCCCAGCGCGTCGAGGGCCTGGCGGTCGATCAAATGTCGCGTGCTGGCGCCGCCCGGGGTGGCCAGGATCAGGAAGTCCGAGGCCCGCGCCAGTTCCACGGCGGTGGCGCAGTAGGTGTAGTCCACATCTTCGCGGGGCTGGCGGTTGTGATAACTCACCTCCATGCCAAAACCCAGGGCGGCCCGCTTGGCGATTTCCAGGCCCACGGCGCCCAGGCCGAGAATACCCAACTGTTTGCCGGCCAGGGAAGGGCGCATTATCTTGGGCCATTCGCTGCGCCGTACTGCTGCGTCCGCCCGGGGAATGTCCCGCACCAGGCACAGCAACAACGCCATGGCGTGGTCGGCCACCGACGGCGCATTCACCCCGGCGCCATTGGTGACCACGATTCCACGGTTGCTGGCGGCTTGCAGGTCCACGTGTTCATACCCGGCGCCGATCACGCAGATGATCTCCAGCAGCGGCAGCGCGGCGATTTCCTCGGCGTACAGGCCCAGCGGGCCACGGGTCAGCACCGCCTGGACCTGCCCGCCGTGGGTCTTGATGGCCTTGGCGCGTTCGGCCGGGGTGGGCGCAAGAATCACGTGAAAGCCATTGCCTTCGATGATCGGCAGGTAGTCGTTGATGGTTTCAACCAGGACCAGAACGGTGACGGGCATCGGAAGGTTCTTCCTGAAGGATTAGAGGCTTGGATTATGCGGGATTTGTAGTCCCGATCGTTTCTTTACCGCAGAAAAATTTCATTTCTCACCAGCCTAATCTGATTTTCCAGACCGCTCGTCCCAGGCCTTTTTACTGCAGCAGACTTCGACGACTTTCCTTAGCAGAGACGTCATGGATGCATGTTCCTGCCACCTCCGAAATCGTCGAGTGGACCTCTTATGGCTACAAGCACAGCCCATCAAAAAACCTAGCTTGGGAAGATATTGTCAGCAGCACCCGATACGGCCCGGCCAAATACAAGCCCGGTATAAATATTGAAAAGCTTGAGCGAGAAGCCTATAAAAATGGAGTGCCAAGCACTCATGCAAAACCCTGGAAACTCAGGGAGTATCCGCAAGTCATAGGTGCCAGTGATGGCAAGCCCAGTTACTGGGTTCGAATTGAGTCAAGCGCGGGCGTCATACATGGTCATCCGATTTCCGAGCAGGAATTCAGGAGGTTAACAAGTTGATCTCACTAGGCTTTATTGACGGAAACGTCACCCATGATGATCTCTCCATCTTGCAGGATGGGGCGATGGAGAGTCAGGTTCACCTGTTGAAAGAGGACATGCTTCAGGTTGAATACGCCGGTGGGCTTATATTGGATGTCGGCTGGTACCCCTCCTTCGATACCCATGGTGGGTTCCGCATCAATGTAATAAGAAATTACGACTGGGACCGCCCAGTGATTGCGTTAACGGCGCACGCAGCCGGTGATCTGGTGGACCAACTGGCTGTTGCGCAGAGCGCGATCAATGGCGAACTGCGCAACGTATTGAGAACCTCGGCTTAGGTAAAGCTCCAGGCTTTAGAAGCAGATATCGTCAGCTTTCACACGCTGCACAAATGCCCCGGCCAAGGTTGCGTTATGGTGCTCGATAATCGATGCGGCCGATAACGCCGGAGTGTCCATGCAAGTATGGGCATCCTCCGGCAGCAGCACCGAGAACCCCAGCTCCACGGCCACTCGGCACGTCGTGTCGATGCAGTACTGGGTTTTCATCCCGACGATCACCAGTTCATTCACCTGTGCCGCCGCCAGTTGCTGCGACAGCTCGGTGCCGAGAAAACAGCTGGGCCGGGTTTTATTGAAAACCGTGTCGCGAGCTTCATCAACCTCCAGTGCTGGCCATAGTTGCCAAAACGGGCTGCCCACCTCGATGGGCGAACCCGCAGGGCCGGTGTGACGTGCAGCGAAAACCGGCACGCCAACGTGTCGGGCGCGCTGAATCAGCTGGTTGATGTTGTCGAGTACGCGCTGGCGTTCGTAGGGTTTTTCCGGGCCATCGTACAGACCGGTCTGCATGTCGATGATCAGCAGGGCGGGGCGCTTGTTGTCAGGCATGGTGCTGCTCCTTGTGTTTGCCAGATGGCGGAGCAATAAAAAGGCCCCGTCCATTGCTGGCGGGGCCTTGGGTAAATCCGGGTGGCTTAGTTTGCGCGCCACTCATCGCTACCACACGACCCGCCGGAAGCGGTCGTGGTGGTGGTGCGGGTGAGGGCCAGCTGAATAAGGTTCATGGGCCGATCATGCTGGCGCTGGCGTTTGGCTGTCAACGCGTCAGCCGAGGTTTTTTTCCGGGATCAGGAGATTCCTGGCGGCAGCGAGGAATTCATCAGACAGGCCGTTGCCTTTGGTCGCACGTGCCAGGGTGAGGGCGCCGACCATCATCGCGTACTGGGCAATGGCGGCCTGCCGGTCACCTTCGGGGGTTCCGGTGGCCTGGGTAGCGGCCAGGATGCCCATGGACGCTTCAAAGCCCCGGATAAAGCTGCGTTGCAACGCGCTGTCGGCGGCTTCATGGCATATCTCCCCGGCAAAAGCCGCAACCGGGCAACTGTCCCCGGGGTTGTCACGATTGGCGGCCGACAGATACGGATCAATCAACGCCAGGCGCGCAGCCTCGGGATCAGGGCTTTGCTCGACCCTGGCCTGCCAGCGCTCGCTCGATTGCTCGAATGCCCGGTTGCAGGCTTCCGTGGCCAGCGCCTCACGGGACTCGAAGTGCCCGTAGAAACCGCCATGGGTCAGCCCGGCGGCGGCCATCACGTCCGACACGCTGATGCCATGGATGCCCCGTTCACGAAACAGCCGCGTGGCGGCCTCGACGATGATTTCGCGGTTGAGTTCGGCTTGTTTGCGGGACACGCGTGGCATCGAGGGCTCTCTGGATCAGGTGGTGGCAGGGATGGGCGGCATCATAAAACGTTTAGCTGGCGTACTGCGCAATCCCGTTGCCGAACGACCAGTTTTCCTTCTTGACCTCCACCAGGCTGATAAACACATCTTCCAGGCGCACCGCCAGTTCACGGTTCAAGCTCTCGGCGATGGTCTTGTACAACAGCTTTTTCTGCTCGGTACTGCGGCCTTCGTTCAGAGTGATCTGGATGATCACCAGGTTGTCGGTGCGCTGGATGCCCAGGTACTCCGGGTCATAGATGAAGTGGTGTTCATCGTGCTCGGTGAGGATCTGGAAGTTGTCGTGTTCAGGCACGCCGATGGCCGTGTGCATGGCGTTGTAGATCAATACGCCGACGCGCTTGGCGTAGGTGACGTCGGGGTTTTTCCGAAGGTCGATGCGCACGATTGGCATGGCAGGTAGTCCAGTGAGGGGCGTGCTTTAAAAATACATGACGTGATGAATTTATAAAATAGATTTCTTATGAAATGTAAAATTGACGCTGCCAAAATCGCCTTCAATCCTCTGCACCGCACAACCATTCCTCAGCTAAGTCTTTGCTTCTTCAAGCGAATCCCGGACAATCGCGCCCCTGTTTCGGTCGTGGCGCTGCCTGTCAGGTTTTTCTGACTCGTCTCGACTGAGTGAATGCGGAGATCCGAACGGATGAATGATCAGGCCAATAGCGTCGACGAACGCTACGCAACGACACCTGCAACCCTCACAAGCTGGAGCCGCCAGGACACCACCTGGATGCTCGGCCTGTTCGGTACGGCCATCGGCGCCGGCACCTTGTTCCTGCCGATCAACGCGGGCCTTGGCGGCTTCTGGCCGTTGGTGATCCTCGCGCTGCTGGCATTCCCGATGACGTTTTTCGCGCACCGTGGCCTGACCCGCTTTGTGCTCTCGGGCCGTGAAGGCTCGGACATCACCGACGTGGTCGAAGAACATTTCGGCCTCAAGGCCGGCGCCGCGATCACCTTGCTGTACTTCTTCGCGATCTTCCCGATCCTGCTGATCTATAGCGTGGCGCTGACCAACACCGTCGGCAGCTTCATGGAGCATCAACTGCACATCGCGCCACCACCGCGGGCGATCCTGTCACTCGTGCTGATCCTCGGCCTGCTGGCCGTGGTGCGGTGCGGCGAGCAGGTGATCGTCAAGGCCATGAGCCTGATGGTGTATCCGTTTATCGTCGCCTTGCTGTTCCTCGCCGTGTACCTGGTGCCGCACTGGAACGGCGGCATCCTCAGCACCGCCAGCACCGTGCCGGCCCCGTCGGCGCTGCTGCACACGCTGTGGCTGGCGATTCCGGTGATGGTGTTCTCGTTCAACCATTCGCCGATCATCTCGGCCTTTGCGGTGGACCAGAAGCGCCAGTACGGCGAACACGCCGAGGAACGCAGCTCGCAGATCCTGTCCCGGGCACACATCCTGATGGTGGTGATGGTGCTGTTCTTCGTGTTCAGTTGCGTACTGACCCTGTCGCCGGCGCAACTGGCCGAAGCCAAGGCGCAGAATCTGTCGATCCTGTCCTACCTGGCGAACCACTTCAGCAACCCGACCATCGAGTTCGCCGCGCCGCTGATCGCGTTTGTGGCGATTGCCAAGTCGTTCCTGGGCCATTACATCGGCGCCAGTGAAGGCCTCAAGGGCCTGGTGCTCAAAAGCGGCCGTCGCCCGGCTGCCAAGACCCTGGACCGCATGACGGCTGCCTTCATGCTGGTGGTGTGCTGGATCGTCGCGACCCTCAACCCTAGCATCCTCGGCATGATCGAGACCCTGGGCGGGCCGATCATTGCGTCGATCCTGTTCCTGATGCCGATGTACGCGATCCGCAAGGTACCGGCGATGGCCAAGTACCGTGGCCAGGCGTCCAACGTGTTCGTGACGGCGGTGGGCCTGGTGGCAATCACCGCGCTGATCTACTCGTTGATGTCCTGATCCCCGGGGCGCTGTGAAAAAAGGCCGACTTGCCATAACGCGAGTCGGCCTTTTTTTGTGCCTGCACGCCGCAAGGTGCTGATAAGTATCAACGCCAGGCGATCAATCACGGCTAAGCTTGTCGCGGGTGTCTGACAGGGCACGTCGAATTCTTACCTGGAGGTTGTTCATGGCTCGCGCCCGCCCGCAGTTGATCACCGGCAAGCTGGAAAAGCTGCACCCCACTCAATTGACGGTGGGCTTCGCCGAGGTCGCGACCAAGCGCGAGGCCTGGAAAAAGCTCAAGCGCAAGGAGCGCGCCGCCGCACTCGACCAGCATTGGTTTCCCTGTGTAATTGGGCCGGACGAGCGTTACTACATCACCGACCATCATCACTTCGGCCTGGCGTTGTTGCAGGAAGAGGTCAAGAGTGTGTCGTTGCTGGTGCTCAAGGACCTGTCGTTTGTCGAGCGTACTACGTTCTGGAACGTCATGACCTTCAACCAATGGGTGCATCCCTATGATGCGCGGGGTATCCGCCGCTCCTACGACGCCATTCCCCGGAGGATTACCGATTTGCAGGATGATCCCTACCGCAGTCTCGCGGGCCTGCTGCGTACCGCCGGCGGGTATGCCAAGGACGCCGCGCCTTTCAGCGAGTTTCTCTGGGCCGACTTTTTCCGCAGCCGCATCGGCAGCGACCTGATCGGCGACCTGAGCCCCAAGTTGATGAGCAAGGCCATGACCCTGGCCCGCAGCCAGGAAGCCCGTTACTTGCCAGGATGGGTAGGCCCGATTGACCACTGAAACCCGACAGAGCCGCGTCCAGGATTTATTGGCCGGCCTGTCCATCGCCGGCCTGTTGCTGCCCGAGGCCGTGGCCTATTCCAGCATCGCCGCGTTGCCGCCCCAGGCGGGCGTGATCGCCTTGTTTGCCGGATTGTTGTGCTACGGCCTGTTTGGCACCAGCCGCTTTGCGATTGTCTCTGCCACATCGTCCTCGGCGGCGGTGCTGGCGGCGGCCACGGCAACGCTGGCGGGAGACGACCCGGCACTCAGGCTGAGCCTGGCAATGGGCCTGGTACTGGTGACGGGGGCGTTTTTCCTGTTGGCCGGGATGCTCAAGCTGGGCGGGCTGACCTCGTTTATCGCCAAGCCGGTGTTGCGTGGCTTTGCCTTTGGCCTGGCGCTGACGATCATCCTCAAGCAGTTGGCCAGCGTGGTGGGCGTGCACCTGACCGATAACAACCTGATTCGCTTCCTGCCCCAGCTCCTGGAGCAACTGCCGCGCTGGAACTGGGCCGCCGCTGTCGTTGCGGGCGTCGCGTTGCTGCTGCTCTGGCTATGCGCGCGAGTTCGGCGCCTGCCGGGCGGGTTGCTGGTGGTGATCCTCGGGATTGCCGCCGGCCAGTGGCTGGATCTGCAGGCCCATGGCGTGGCGTTGATCGGCGTCATCGACCTGCGCCTGGAACTGGCGCATTTGCCGGTATTGCCGTTCGCCGACTGGCTGCGCCTGGGAGAGTTGGCGTTTGCCATGGTGATGATTCTTTACGCCGAGTCCTACGGCTCCATCAGCTCCTTCGCCCTCAAGCATGGTGATCGCGTGTCATCCAACCGTGACCTGCTGGCGCTGGGGGCCGCCAACCTGCTGTCCGGGCTGTTCCAGGGCATGCCCACTGGCGCCGGGTATTCGGCGACATCGGCCAATGAGGCGGCGGGAGCCAACTCGCGGCTGGCGGGCGCCGTGGCGGCGCTGGTGGTGTTGGCGATCGTGCTGACGGTGCTGCCGCTGGTGGCATTGACGCCGGAGCCGGTGCTTGCCGCCATCGTCATTTACGCCTTGGGCCGTGGCTTGAGCCTGCAGCCCCTGGGCCGCTATTTCTCCTGGCGGCGCGACCGGTTGTTGGTGATTTGCGCGGTGGCGGCGGTGTTGGTGTTGGGGGTGCTGGATGGGTTATTGGTGGCGGTCGGGATCAGCGTGGTGTTGATGTTGCGCCAGATGTCGTCGGCGGACGTGCGCGAGTTGGGGCGCATTGACGGTGGGCATGATTTTGTCGAGCTGCTCCATCACCCGAGCGCCGAACAGATCCCCGGCGTGCTGATCGTGCGGCCCAGTGAAGCGCTGTTCTTCGCGAATGCCGAGCGAGTGCTGGGGGCCGTGTTGAGCCTGATGCGACATTCCACGTTACCGCTGCACACCATCGTGCTCAGCCTGGAAGAATCCCCCGACCTGGACGGCACCAGCATCGAGGCGTTGCAGGCTTTTTTCGTACAGGTGCGAGGGGAGGGCAAATGCCTGGTGCTGGCCCGCGTACGGCATGAGGCGCAGGAGGTGTTGCAGACGCTGCCTGAGGCGTGTGCGCCCCAGGTATTGATCAGCGGCTTGAGTGTTGATGGCGCGGTGCAGTTGGCGTTGCAGCCAACTGCCTGAGCCCGACATTAAAACGCCTCGGCGCTGAGCCCCACTTGGGCGAGGTAGCCGTGCAGTTTCTCAACGTCTGTGAAGATCGCGCCGACGTAGCCATCGGGGCGCACCAGCACCCATTCGCCATGGTCGAGGTTGTAAGCGTCATTGAACTGTCGCTGATCATCCACCAGGTCGCCGCCCGGCCCGAAGCGATGGATATGCAGCCCGGCGGCAGGCTTCAGTGACCCGCGTTCCACCTCATAGCCCAGCAATGTCCAATGCGCGCCCTGGAACAGCTTGAATAGCCGGGACGAATGGCCGCTGGCGTCCCGCACGGTTGCATCGGGCGCCCGGTCACCGGCGAGCAAGCGGCCTTCTCGTTCTGCCGGTTGCACTGCGAGCGAGGAGTGGGGATACCCGATATCGAGTTGGTGCACCTCGCGGCCGCGGCGCATGTCGCCCTTTTTCATTCCGTCCAGCAGCCTGGTCGACAGGCCGAGCATCGAGGCTGCCACAGGCCGTCGCTCTTCCTCATAGGTGTCGAGCAACGCTTCGGGCGCATCGGCCGTCACCGCCGCCAGCTTCCAGCCCAGATTGTAGGCATCTTGCACGCTGGTATTGAGGCCCTGGCCGCCGGTGGGTGGGTGGATGTGCGCGGCATCGCCGATAAGAAATACCTGTCCTACGCGATAGTGATCGGCCAGCCGCGCATTCATCGTGTAGGCCGACGCCCAGGAGACAGAGTCGATATGAATGTCCTGCCGACCCGTGCGCTCTGCCACCATGTTCATGAGCCCCTCAGCGCTGAGGTCAACTTCTGTGTCCAGCGGAATCGGCGCCTGTATCTGAAACAGCTCGGTCCCCGCCAATGGGCAGATTGCGACCTGCATTGTCATGCACTCAGTGCTGAACCGGTGCCAGTAGTCACGCGACAGGCCGGTCATAAGCACATCGGCTACGATGGCACGGACCCCGAGGGTCTGCCCAGGAAATCCGATGTCCAGCGTGCGGCGTACCACACTGCGGCCGCCGTCTGCGCCAATGAGCCAACGTACACGCAGTGTCTGTTCGCCTTCGTTGCCGACCAAATATGCGGTCACGCCGTGGCTGTCCTGCTCGAAGCTGACTAACTCGCAGCCAAACGCCGGGCGGTGCCCCAATTCCAGAAGGCGCTCGCGCATCACCTGTTCGGTGAGGAACTGCGGCAGCATCATAGGCTGCTGATAAGGTTCGGCTGACGTTGGCGCCGAGAGCTCGATAACCTCGGCGTCGATGTGGCTGCCATCTTCGTTGTATCGCCGCTCGGGCGGGTAGACGTCGCCCGCAGCGGTCATCCGGTCGAGAATGCCGAGGTCTTCGAATATTTCCAGGGTGCGGGGTTGAATACCCTTGCCCCGCGAGCCGTGGAACGGCGCGGGGGATTTTTCGATCAGCCGGAAGGAAATGCCTCGTCGCGCCAGGTCGATCGCCAGGGTCAAACCGGCCGCACCGGCACCACAAATCAGAACGTCGACTGCGCATTGCTCTTTCATCTGGACTGCCTTTATATGTAATATGCACATATATTTGAGCAAGGAAGATTCCGTGTCAACAGAAAGCGTGCAAAATACACCTATAGGTCTTCAGATTCGCGAGCTTCACGGGGCTCTGATTGAAATTGTCGGTGCCATGAACCGGCCGCAGCGCGACGAAGTGATGGTCCGGGAGGCGGGTATCGCCCTTGATCGGGCACTGTTTCCGCTGCTGGTGCTGGTGGAGCGGCTGGGGCCGATCGGCGTTGTGGAGCTGGCCGACCGCGTGGGACGCGACTACACCACGGTCAGCCGCCAGGTGGCGAAGCTGGAAAGCCTCGGTTTGGTCGACCGCCAGGAAAGTGCCAAGGACCGCCGGGTTCGCGAGTCGGTGATCACCCCGCAGGGCAAGGCAATGACGGATCGGGTGGATGAGGCACGTACGCGAATGGGGATGGCCATTTTCGCCACCTGGGAACAGCAGGACATCGACGACCTGGTGCGGCTGATGGGCAAGTTTGCCGCCGACCTCAACGACGATGCGCTGGTCACTCTGACGCTTGAGAATCGATAGAAAAGCCGGGCAAAAAAAATACCCCTCAATGAGGGGTATTTTTAAACGACTTCCAGCGGTTACCTGCGGCGGAACAACGGCAACGGTTCATCCGTCGCGGCCTGGTACGTCACCGAGAAATCCTTGAGGCTTTCCAGCGCTTCATACGGGTCTTTGTCCGCGCGCAAGGCGAAGGCATCGAACCCGCAGCGGCGCAGGTAGAACAACTGGTCGCGCAGCACATCGCCAATCGCCCGCAGCTCGCCCTTGTAACCATAACGGTCACGCAGCAGGCGGGCGTTGGAGTAGTTGCGACCGTCGGTGAAGGCCGGGAAGTTCAGGGCGATGACCTGGAAGTGCTCCACGTCATCACCGATCTCTTCGGCTTCTTCATCGGCGTCCAGCCACACACCCAGGCCGCCGTCGCGGGCCTTGAGGGCGTGAGCGTGCTCGCGCCACAGGGCCAGTGGCACGATCAGGTCGTCGCAGTTGGAGATGCCATCGAAGCTCGCATCCTTGGGCAGCAGGTGCCAGGTTTCGTCGAGGACTTCGTTGTTCTTAATGATTCGCTGCATAGACGCGCTCCTTGAACAGGTCAATGCCGATGCGCTGGTAAGTGTCGATGAAACGCTCATCTTCGGTGCGCTGTTCGACGTACACGTCGATCAGCTTGCCGATCACGTCAGGCATGGCTTCCTGGGCGAAGGACGGGCCGAGGATCTTGCCCAGGCTCGCATCGCGGCTGGCGCTGCCACCCAGGGACACTTGGTAGAATTCTTCGCCTTTCTTGTCCACGCCCAGGATGCCGATGTGGCCGACGTGGTGGTGACCACAGGCGTTCATGCAACCGGAGATGTTCAGGTCCAGCTCGCCGATGTCGAACAGGTAGTCCAGGTCGTCGAAACGGCGCTGGATCGATTCGGCAATCGGGATCGACTTGGCGTTGGCCAGGGAGCAGAAGTCGCCGCCCGGGCAGCAGATGATGTCGGTCAGCAAGCCGATGTTCGGCGTGGCAAAACCCTGCTCGCGCAGCTCGCCCCACAGGGTGAACAGTTGAGACTGTTCAACATCGGCGAGGATGATGTTCTGCTCGTGGGAGGTGCGCAGTTGGCCGAAGCTGTAGCGCTCGGCCAGGTCGGCGACGCCGTCCAGTTGCTTGTCGGTGATGTCACCCGGTGCAACACCGGTAGGTTTCAGCGACAGGGTCACGGCCACATAGCCCGGCTTTTTGTGGGCCAGGGTGTTGCGGGTGCGCCAGCGGGCGAACCCCGGGTGCTGCGCATCGAGCTCGGCCAACGCGGCGTCCTGATTGCTCAGGGCCTTGTAGTCCGGGTCGACGAAGTGTTTGGCAACGCGGTGCACTTCGGCGTCGGTCAGGGTGGTCTGGCCGCCGCGCAGGTGTTCCATCTCGGCGTCGACTTTCTGGGCGAACACCTCGGGGGTCAGCGCTTTTACCAGGATCTTGATCCGGGCCTTGTACTTGTTGTCACGACGGCCGTAGCGGTTGTAGACCCGCAGGATCGCGTCGAGGTAGCTCAACAGGTCCTGCCACGGCAGGAATTCGTTGATGAAGGCACCCACTACCGGCGTACGACCGAGGCCACCGCCTACGAGCACACGGAAGCCCAACTCGCCCGCCGCGTTATGCACCGGCTCCAGGCCGATATCGTGCACTTCGATGGCGGCGCGGTCCGAGGTCGAGCCATTGATGGCGATCTTGAACTTGCGTGGCAGGTAGGCGAATTCCGGGTGGAAGGTGGTCCATTGACGGACGATTTCACACCATGGGCGGGGGTCGATCAGCTCGTCAGCGGCAACGCCGGCGAACTGGTCGGTGGTCACGTTGCGCAGGCAGTTACCGCTGGTCTGAATGGCGTGCATCTGCACGGTGGCCAATTCAGCCAGGATGTCCGGCACGTCTTCCAGGGCCGGCCAGTTGAACTGAACGTTCTGGCGAGTACTGATGTGGGCATAGCCCTTGTCGAAGTCGCGGGCAATCTTGGCCATCATGCGCGTCTGACGGGAAGTCAGTTGGCCATAAGGCACGGCAACCCGCAGCATCGGCGCAAAGCGCTGAACATAAAGGCCATTTTGCAGGCGCAGAGGGCGGAACTCTTCTTCGCTCAGTTCACCTGCCAGATAGCGTCGGGTCTGATCACGGAACTGCTTGACGCGGTCCTCGATGATGCGCTGATCGTATTCGTCGTATACGTACATATAGGTCCTGTTCTCGGCAAATCTGCGCGCACGGCCGCGCACTCCCAACGGAGCCGGCGCACGATACCAGTTTGCGTTTATGCGCAAAAGTGATGTTTGAGTATATGCAAATAACCAAATGGCCTAATGAGAACGGTTATCGCGATACCCACATTTGTCATGCGGGCAATCATGAACTTTACTGTGCTCGTGTCTTTGTGCAATCACCTATAAAACCGACAAGAGGCGATGCTATGAGCAATCCGACCAAAGCCCGCAAAAGTGACAGCAGTGTCGATGCGTGGGCCATTCTGTTCTTGATTATCCTGGTGGTTTCCACTGCCGTGTTCTGGGTCAGCCATCAATAAAAGGGCGTTATCGAGCCTTGTTGTCGACAATCGGCAATTAGCCGAGATTGACCGGCCTGATGCCATTATCATGGGCCGTCATTCCGAAGGGCTCAGGCAACGATGTTGAAGGTTCTCTGCAAGTGCTTGCTGGTGCTGAGCATGCCGTTCTGGGCCATCGCCCAGGCGACGTCGGTGGTGTTTCTCAACCCTGGCAATTCGACCGAGACCTTCTGGGTCAGCTACGCGCAATTCATGCAGGCCGCCGCCAGGGACCTCGGCCTGGATTTGCGTGTGCGCTATTCCGAGCGCAACCCCGAGACCACGCTGGTGCAGGCCCGTGAAGCCCTGCAAGGCGCCGAGCGCCCGGACTACCTGGTGCTGGTCAACGAGCAGTACATTGCCCCGCAGATCTTGCGCCTGGCCCAGGGCAGCGGGGTCAAGCTGCTGATCGTCAACAACGCGCTGACCGCGGACCAGACTCAACTGCTGGACGCCGGCAAATACCCTGACTGGATCGGCAGCATGGTCGCCGACGACGAACAGGCGGGCTACTTGATGCTCACCCAGTTGTTGCGCCTGCATGGGCCTGTCGCCCCCGGCCAGACCCTCGACCTGATCGCGTTCTCCGGGGCCAAGACCACTCCCGCCGCGCAACTGCGCGAGCAAGGCTTGCAGCGCGCCCTGGCGGATCATCCGCAGGTGCGCCTGCGCCAGTTGGTGTATGGCGAGTGGAGTCGCCAGCGCGCTTTCGACCAGGCCACGCAGTTATTCAAACGCTACCCGCAGACCGCGCTGGTGTGGGCGGCCAACGATGAAATGGCGCTGGGGGCAATGGATGCACTCAAAGGCAGCGGGCGCACGCCGGGCACGGACGTGTTGTTCAGCGCGGTCAACAGTTCGCCCGAAGCGTTGCAGGCGCGCCTTGAGGGGCGCCTGAGTGTGCTGGTGGCCGGGCATTTCACCCTTGGCGGCTGGGCGATGGTGGTGCTGCATGACGATGCCCGCGGCCTGGGCATGGCGCAGTACGGTGGGCGTGAGCGCAAGCTTGGGCTCTTTCGATTGATTGATCCGCCACAAGCCACGCGCCTTTTAGAGATGCAGGGGCGCGAGGACTACGGCGTCGACTTTCGAGCACTGTCAGCCCAGGGCAAGCCAGCCACCTATCGCTACCCGTTCAGCCTGCAACTGCTGATGCATTGACCGGCTTCAAACACCGGCCAGGTGCAGCACCAGCTTGACGATGCCAAACAGGGTCAAGGCAAACACGGCGGTAAACACAATACCCAGGATGACAAAGTGGCTGGGCTTGCCATGGGTAAAGTCGCGGGCGCGATTCTTCCCGCTCTGCACCCCGAAGGCGGCTGCCATCACGCTGTGAAGCATCTGCCAGAAAGTCGGTGGCTTGTTGTTGGAATCGTCCATAAAGGCCTCGCGGTAGGGATCAAACCCATGGATGAGGATAGCCAAGTTCCCGCAAAACACCGGCTGTAGCTATCTACCGCCCTGGCGGTTGGCCCGTTCGCTGTACTGGGACTCCTTAACAGAGTCATCAGGAACGAGCGCATGCCAACCTTACCCGCCCCGACAGAGCAGGGGCTACACACCGCATTGATCAAGAACAGCTTGCCCGGCTGGATTGCCCGCAGCGCGGCTGCGGACATCCGACGCTTGAAGCCGGGCCTGCTGCCCGGGCGCGTCCCCGAGGATGCACCACCTGCCTGGCTCAGTAACGCGCCCCAGGGGTTGCGCCAGGCATTCGCCGACAGCCAGTTGGCCAGTCGCCGCGCCCACGAGCGGCTGGCCAAGACTCTCGACGGCCTCAAGGGCATCACCGAGTTCGCCCAGCCGCTGCTGGAAGACGCCTGGCGCAAACGGTTCGGTGAGGTACCGGACGTCCACAAGCACCAGTTGCACTACCTGCGTTACCGTCAGGTGCCGCAACAGCATTCGCTGTTGCAGGCGGCATTGCTCAACTTTGAAGGCAATGAAGACTTTGCCGATATCGCCCTTGAGCAAACCAGCGCGCTGGCCCCCGAAGGGGCGTTGTTCACCGAGTACTACGGCGAAATTCTGAACGACCATTCACGCCGGGCCCGCTATCGCTACCGCGAAAAGCTCGCCGTCACCCCGGACCAGTTTGCCGCGCTCTGCCGCACGCTGGACCTGGGCCGGCAATACCAGGCGCATTTGCAACAAGTGTTCGAGGAGGCGGGCACCAAGGCCGTGGTGCGCGAGCAGATGATCGACGCGCACAAGAAACTGCTGGCCGTCAGGCTGCACACGGCGCGGATGAAGAACGAAGTCAGCGACAGTGCCTATGCCATGCTCAACGCCTTGCTGGCCGGTACCGAACGGCCGCAGTTGGATGGCAAGCCCGTTGCCTGCAGCCAATTGGCGATTCTCGGCTGCAAGGTGGGTGAAGTCGTACTGATCGGGCCGGGCGTCGGCGCGATGGCAGATGCCCGGCAGCCGTTGGGCTGGGGCACTGTGCTGGTGCCCGGCGCCTCGCTAGGGGAGTTGCTGGTGCCGGCCGCGGCCGACCAGCGGCTGGTGGCGTGGATCCCCGGTGCGCCGTTGTGCCCGCTCAAGGAATACCCGTCGATAAAGGCGTTCGAGGCGGAACTGGCGATCAACCTGCGCTCCCCGGAGTATCAGCGGCTGTTTGCCAGCCTGGTGCCGCAAGACGAAGCCCCGGCTTTCCTGCAACGACTGAAGACCAAGCTCTTTACCTTCGAGTGGAATTCCAGAGGCTACATGGAGCAGATCTACGACCCGAACATCAACCTGGCGCGCCGCGAAAGCCTGATCAGTGGCGAGCTGTTCGGAGCACTCTATGACAACCACCTGCAACGCCTGAAAGATAACGCCAGAACGCTCGCCGTACCCACCGCCGAGGCGGATCGCAAGGCTGCCCAGGAACGCCACGAACATTGGCTGAGTATTGGCTTGAATGTGCTGAACGTGGCGGCCTTTGTCGTGCCCGGCCTGGGGGAGGTGATGCTGGCGGTTACGGCTGTGCAGCTGGGCCTGGAGGTCTACCATGGCATCGAGGCGTGGAAGGAAGGCGACATGGATGCCGCCTGGGGACATCTGGAGTCGGTGGCGCTGAACGTGGCCTTCATGGCCGCCCTCGGCGGTTCGACGGCCCTGGCCAGCCGCGCGCCGCAGATCCAGGTGTCCCGCTGGGTGGATGGCCTGGTACCGGTCAAACTGCCCAGTGGTGAGGCTCGGCTGTGGAAACCGGACCTGGCGCCGTACCGCAGCGAGGTGGTGCTGGCCCCGGCTCTCAAGCCCAATGCCCGGGGCCAGTACGAGACAGGCGGCAAGATTTATGTGCGTATCGGCGAAAACCTGCATGAAAAGGTCTTCGACAGTCGAATCCGCAAGTGGCGGATCAAACACCCGGATAATCCCGAGGCTTACCAACCGATCCTTGAACACAACAACGCCGGTGCCTGGCGGCATGTGCATGAGCAGCCCTTCAAATGGGACCGCCTGACCCTGTTGCGACGACTGGGGCCTGCCACTGAAGAATTCTCTGATACGACACTGGGCATTATTGGGGATATCAGTGGGGTCCAGGATGACGTGTTGCGCAAGGCGTATATCGAAGGCAGGCCGTTGCCCGCCGTGCTGGCCGATACCCTGGAGCAGTTCCGCAGCCAGCCAGTGGCGGATACGGCGCCGCTGGCTGGCGAAGAGGCGGTGCTGCAACGGCGCTTCCCTGGATTGTCGAGGCGAGCCATCCAGGAAATCCTTGATACCGCCAGCGAACAGGAGCGCTTGCAACTGCGCAGTCAGCGTGGAGCCTCGGCGCGCCTGGACAATGCCGCTCGCCGCGCAGTCCAACAAGGCCGCCTGAGCCGTGCCCTGGCGGGGCTGCATCGCCAGGCCGACGCCGTTGCCGACACTGACCGCCTGGCCCTGCATTGCCTGCAACACTTGCCGGGCTGGCCCACCAATCTGCGCCTGGAAGTGCGCTTTCAGGCTGTCGAAGGACCGTTACTGAACAGCATTGGCCCGCAAGATGCGCCGCTGCGCAGATACCTGGTCAAGCAGGGCGAAGCCTTCCAGGCCTACGACGAGCGCGGTGTCGCGCTGAACAGCCGGACCACCGGGCGGCGTAATTTCTTCCAGTCCGTCGTGCATGCGATCCCCGCTGCGGCCCGACCTGGCCTGGACATGCCCGTGGCGACCCTGGACCGGGAACTGCAACAGGCGGTGGCCAGTTATGCCACCCGCCGCCGTAGCCAAATGTCCAATGTGCTCGGCCTGCGCGCACCGCGTTCGCGACCCGTGTTGACAGGGGCGGGGGGGGTCCTGGGTTACCCGTTGAGCGGTCGGGGCAAAGGCTTTGACGTGGATGCATCGCTGACGGCGAGGGTGCAGGCGCTCTATCCGAACCTCAACGCCGGGCAGGCCAGCGATTTTGTCCTGAGCCGATTGCAGGCCGGTGAAAGCGCCCAACAGATCTTCACCCTGTTGGGAAACCGCCAGCGTGAGTTCGACCTGTTGCAGGCAGAGCTTGATCAGTGGACCGCCGCTGCGTTCCCACAGCCGGGTAGGGTCAGTGATCAGCAACGGATGGCGGCCGACATCATCAGTTGCTGGCGCCAGGGCATTTACCGCGAGCGGCCGCCGCTGAGCACCCTGTCGCTGGGCAGCGTGACGGACCTTCCGCGGCTGAGCGCAGACTTTTCCCATGTGCAGTCGCTGAGTGTGCGAGCCGAGGCCTTATCGGGTGAGCAGGGTACAAGGCTGGCTGAGCAATTCTCCGGCGTGCAACGCCTTGATGTATTCCTTGAGGCAACCCCAGGCATCGAGCTGGTCGACGGACTGAACCGCTTTACCGGGCTCACCCAGTTGACGTTAGGCGGCCGGGATATGGCCTATCCGGCTGCGTTTATGCAACGCCTGGGGGGGATGGAGCGTTTGCAGCACCTGAGCATCGAGGGCGTTTCGCAACGCCTGGACGTCAGCGCCCTCACGCACCTGCGCTCGCTGCGCATGGAGGGCTCGGTGCAGGAGTGGCCACAGGGGGTGGCGTCACTTGAGCACCTTGAGAGACTCGACCTGTGGCGAACAAACATCCGTTCGGTGCCCCCGTCGATGCTCATCGGGCATGAACGCCTGTGGCGCGGCTTGAACCTGCGGTGGGCCGCGTTTGACCGCCGGGAATTCATGGCGGTGTATGAACATGTGCGGGGCAATCCGGCTCACCTGCTCAATGAGCAAGCCCTGGTGCGGGGTTACTGTGAGGGTGTGATGGATCGTTTGAAAGACGTGCGCTGGGGGTTTGGCATAGACGTTGTCTCTCAGTTCCGGCAGCAGGGTCTGACCACTGAACAGATACTGGCTCGCACTCACCAGGTACTCGACGAACAGCTCGCCCTGAGCCGGGACCTGGAGGAGTGGGCGGCCAGGGAGTTGCGGGTTGACCGCCGGCAGGTGGATGTCTTTTACCGCCAGCGCGCCGCCGAGCGGCTCCTGGACAGTTGGCGTGAAGGCCTGGGGCCGCGGTTTGCGCCGTCGGGCATGTCGGCGCGCTCCAACCTGCCGACCGCCACACTGAACCTGTCGGGGGGCGTGCTGGGCGACTTGCCCGGGTTGCCGGCGGCCGCGTTCGCCCATGTCAAACAGGTCAACCTGAGCGGCACCCGGGTTTCCATTGAGGCGCTGAATGACTTTCTCGGCGCATTCAACGCCATTGAAGACTTGAACCTCAGTGCCAGCAACCTGGCACAGCTGCCTTCGGCCCTGGACAACTTCACCGCCCTGCGCCAGTTGGATCTTTCCCACAACCAACTGAGCATCATCCCGTCCATCCAGCAACGCTTGAGCCGCCTGACGGCTCTTGAAACCCTGGACTTGCAATACAACCGTGTCGCGAGCCTGGATCTGCGTGGCCTCAACGCCTTGCGCCACTTGAACCTCAGCCGCACTGGAATCACCGAATGGCCCGAGGGTGTCCTGGACTTGCCAGTCCTGGAGAGCCTGGACCTGAGCCACAGCGCTATCACCCGGGTGCCCGCCCAGGCGCTCACCGGCCACGACACGCTGATGCTCAAGAGCAACCTGCGGGGTTGCCGACTGACTGCCCGGGCCTGCGCCGACATCCTGGCCTTTGCGCAACGCACCCTGCGGGAAAATCCATTGGGCCTTGATGTGGAATTACTGCCGTTGGTGGGGCCGGAAATCTACCTGCACAAGCCGCTGGGCATTCCCCAGGAACAGCTGCGCATCGGCCGGACCGGCGGCGATCCGGAGTATTTCCCGGTCAGGGTCACGGACGACCCCGGCCAGTTGCTGTTGCCCCTGCACGTCGAGAACGTCGACGCGCAAGCACGCCTCACTCCGGCGGCGCGCCTGCAACAACTGGATCCTGCCTTGAGCAGTGCCCAGGCGGTGGCGCGCATTGATGAATGGCTGGCCGCCGGCCTGGGCGCCACCGGCGTCGACACACGCCTGGTGCAGTTGCACGCCGAGCATCAACGCTTGAGCCGGGTGTTGAACAGTTGGATCGACATCGAGGGTTATCGCGAGGGGGGCGGCTGGGTCAGTGCCCTCGACCGTCGTCGTGCCGCCGGCCGGCTCCTTGAAAGCTGGCGCCACAACCTGCGTGCCCGGCCCGAGGTGCCGCCGGTGGACGGGCGCGAGGTACTGGACCTGTCCGGGTTGTATCTGGGCGACCTGCCGACGTTGCCGGCTTCAATGAGCCACGTCAGCGTGCTCGACCTCACCGAGGTGAAGCTGACGGAGCAGGGGTCCAATGGGTTCCTGGGCAGTTTCCCCCACCTGCGCCGGCTTGTGCTCAACAAGAATGGCCTGGCGCACCTGCCCGAGGTGATCAACCAATACACGGCGCTGACTCATCTCGAAGCCACCTACAATGATTTGCGCGACGCTGTGGAGCTACAGGCACTGCTCGGCCCATTAAGTGCGCTGGAATGGCTCGACCTTGGCGAAAACACCCTGGCCAGCCTGGATGTCAGCGGCCTGCGCGGGCTGACAAACCTGGACCTGCACAACAACATCCTGGAGGAATGGCCGGCCGGGGCATTGGAACTGCCGCGACTGCGCACCCTCGACCTCAGCAATAACCAGATCGAGACCATCCCGGACGATGCCCTGTTGCCTCGCCACAACCTCCTGATGAGCAACACCAACCTGACGGACAACGGGCTGGAAGAACGCGTGTTCGAGCGCCTGAGCGACTTCCTCGAGGAAACGGGGTTCGGCCTGGGTTATACCCGGGAGCAAATTGATCGCGAGCTCGATGGCTTCCTCCTCAGTACCAGTCACGAGGAAGCGGATCTGAGCGGTGAGCTGCATCCGGAGCTGCTGACGCCCGCAGCACAGAAAGCCCAATGGTTTGCTGGCGTGGCGGCCGACTCCAGCAAACACGCAGTCTGGGAGTCGCTCAAGAGCGCTGACGACAGTGAGGATTTCTTCTACATCATTTCCCAACTGAAAAACGCCCAGGACTTCATCACCGACCGCCCTGAGTTGACGCGCCGGGTATGGGAGGTGCTGGAGGCCGCCGAGCAACGTCCGGCGTTGCGCGAGCAACTGTTCGGCAAGGCTCGCGGCATGCGGATCAACGCGACCTGCGGTGACGGTTGGATCCTGCTGTTCAGCGACCTTGAAGTCAGTGTCTATGAGTTCAAGGCCCTGGAAACCGTGGAACCCGGAAAAGAAGGCGCGGCGCTGTTCAAGCTGGCCAGAAGCATGATCCGCCTGGAACAGACTGAAGCCACCGCCAGCCGCGTGGTCAGCCTAAAGCCCAGTGTTGACCCGGCGGAAATTCGCCTGGCCTACCGCATCGGCCTGGCCCAACGCCTGGAGTTGCCGCGCCAGCCGTCCGGCATGCTGTACCGCAACCTTTCCCAAGTGAAACAGGCCGATATCGACCAGGCCTACGCCAGCATCATCGGCCGGGAGGCGACCGAGGCGTTCACGGCCGATCTGGTCACGCGCCAGTACTGGGTCGACTACGTGCAGAAGCAATACGCAGCTGACTTTACGACGCTGGCCCAGACCCAGGCCCGCGAGGCTGAAGCCCTGGAGGATCGCTATCCGGCGTTTGGCGCGCAGTACGAGGCAGAAGCCGTGGTACTGGCCAAGCAAAGGACTGAGCAACGCCAGGCCCTGCTGATTCGCCTGTCCGGGCGGGAGAGAGCAGCACTGAGGCTATAACAGCCTGTGCCCCGGCGGCAGGTCCGGAAACGGGCCTGCCGCGCCCCAGTGGTCGTAACCCAGGTTCGGCGCCAAGGTGCACAAAAACAATTATCTACCTGCGAAGGCGCTCGCCTGTTCGCTGTACTGGGCCTCCCTAAAGCGTTCTCAGGAAGCCGCACATGTCTACTCCACCTAACGCCCTCGCGGACGAAAGCTTGCACACCGCCCTGATCACGGAACGCCTGCCCGCGTGGGTCGCCCACATGGCCCCCGTCGATGTGCGCCGGCTCAAACATGGACTGTTGCCCGGCAGGGAGCGGCCTGCCACCAAGGTTCCGCTCTCGCCCGCATTGAACAAGGCACTCGATGACAGTCGCAAGGCCAGTCGTCAGTCCCGCGAAGCCTTGGCCAAGGGCCTTGGCGCGCTGCAAGGCATTGTCGAATTCGCCCAGCCCAAGCTGGAAGCGGCGTTGCGCGAGGCGATGGGCGAGGCCCCGGACGTCCACAAAAACCAGCTGCATTACCTGCGGTATCGCCAGGCCCCGCAGCAGCATTCGTTGTTGCAGGCAGCGCTGCTGAACTTCGAGGGCGATGAAGACTTCACCGATATCGCCCTCGAACAGACCAGCGCCCTGGCGCCGGAAGGTGCGCTGCTGACCGAGTACTACGGCGAGGCGCGGGCGGATGGCTCGCGTGCGGCGCGTTATCGCTACAGCGAAACCCTGTCGATGACTCCACAAACCTTTTCCACCCTGTGCCGCACCCTGGACCTGGGGCA
Organism: Pseudomonas sp. SDO5522_S412; assembly: GCF_054071215.1. Lineage (NCBI taxonomy): Bacteria > Pseudomonadati > Pseudomonadota > Gammaproteobacteria > Pseudomonadales > Pseudomonadaceae > Pseudomonas > Pseudomonas sp. SDO5522_S412. The sequence goes on from NZ_JBSVWQ010000037.1 coordinate 27,041, forward strand.
GCAATACCAGGCCCATCTGGCGCAGGTGTTCGATGCCGCTGCCACTCGGGCCGTGGTGCGGGAGCAGATGATTCGCGCGCAAAAAGACCTGCTGACGGTACGCCTGTATGCCGCATGGGCGCAGGGCGACATCGGGGCGGCGGTGTTTCTCGTGTTGCGTGAGTTGCTGGCAGGTACTTCGCGGCCGCTGCTGGAGGGTGAGGCCGTCCGTTTCGGTCAACTGTCGATCCTGGGCTGCGAGTTGGGGGAGGTGCTGCTGATCGGGCCGGGTGTCGCACCGACCCGGTCCGTGATCCCGCCCTTGTTTCCTGGGGCAGGTGTGAGCGGGCTGCTTCCCGTGGCGCCTGATACGCGGGTGGTGGCCTGGATTCCGGGCGCGCCGCAGTGCCCGCTCAAGGAATACCCGTCTATGCAGGCGTTCGACAAGGAACTGGCGGTGAACCTGCGCTCACCTGCCTATCAGCAGTTGTTTGCCAGCCTGGTACCTCAGCAACAGGCGCCGCAGTTCCTTGAGCGCCTCAAGGAAAAACTCTACACCTTCACCTGGAACCCGCGAGGCTACAAGGAGCAGGTCTACGACGAGCAAATCAACTTGAACCGGCGTGAACGGTTGATCGAGGGGGAGTTGTTCGGCGCGCTCTACGAGCGGCATGTACAGCGCCTCAAGGACAATGCCAGAACCCTGGCGGTGCCCACTGCGGAGGCTGACCGAAAAGCCGCACAGGCACGCCATGCTCACTGGTTGAGCATGGGTTTGAACACATTGAATGTGGCCGCATTCATGGTGCCCGGCCTGGGGGAGCTGTTGTTGGCGGTCACGGCGATTCAGTTGGGCCTGGAGGTCTATCACGGCATCGAATCCTGGCAGGAGGGCGATATGGATGCGGCATGGGAGCACCTGGAGTCGGTGGCGCTGAATCTCGGGTTCATGGCTACCCTGGGTGGGGCGGCAGCCCTCGCTGGCCGGGCGCCCGCTATCCAGGTGCCGAAATGGGTCGATGGGCTGGTGCCGGTGAAGTTGCCGAACGGCGAAAGGCGCCTGTGGAAACCCGACCTTGCGGCCTACCGCAGTCATACCGTTCTGGATGCATCACTCAAGCCCAATGCCCAGGGTCAGTACGCGCAGGACGGCAAAATGTATGTGCGCCTGGGTGAAAGCCTTTATGAAAAGGCTTTTGATGCGCGGACTCGAAAATGGCGGATCCAGCATCCGAACAATCCGGCCGCGTACCAGCCGATCCTCGAGCACAACCAGGCGGGTGCCTGGCGCCATACCCATGAACGCCCACTGGAATGGGACCGCCTGACCTTGCTGAGGCGCCTGGGTCATGAAACCCAGGGAATCAGCGATGCAACGTTGAGCGCCCTTGGCGACATCAGCGGCATCAGTGATGACCTGTTGCGCAAGGTCCACATAGATGGTTTGCCGATGCCTGCCGTGCTGGCCGATACGTTGCAGTTGTTTCGCGGCGCGCCGCCACAGGCTGTACTCCTGTCCCCCGAGGGCGCAGTGTTGCAGCGCCGCTTTGCTTCTTTGTCCCGAGGCGCGATCAACGAAATTATCAGTACGGCCAGCGATAAGGAACGCCTGCAGATACTCGGCCGAACCGGTGTTGCGCCGCGCCTGGATAACCTGGCGCGGCGTGCGGTACAGCAACGTCGGCTGAGCAGTGCGTTGGCCGGCTTGTACCTGCCGGCGCTCGCCAGCCTGGACAGTGACCGGTTGGCGTTGCATTGCTTGCAGCAACTGCCGGGCTGGTCTCCCACGCTGCGCCTGGAACTGCGCGCCGACAACCCCAGTGGGCGCTTGCTGGCTGAAGTTGGGCCTGAAGACGCGGCAGTGCGCCGTTACCTGGTCAAAAAAGGCGAGACATTCCTGGCGTGCGACCTGCAGGGGGCTCCTCTTAACAGTCCGGTCCCCGGCAGTCGTAATTTCTATCCATCAATCGTCCATGCCTTGCCCGTGAGCCTGCGCCAGTCACTGGGTTTGCCGCTGGCCAGCGCGGACGTCGATTTGCAGCAAGCCCTGGCACGGTATGCCACGGCACACCGCCTCGAAATGGCCGCCGTGCTGAAGATACGCGCGCCCATGGCTCGCCCGGCGTTGCGTCTGGCGAGCGGATTATTAGGTTATGCCCTGAGCGGCCGGGGTGCGGCCCAGGCACCCAATGCCGCCCTGGCGGCCAGGGTTCGCGATGTTTACCCCAACCTCAGCGATGAGGCGGCCCAGCTGTTTGTGCAAAGTCTGTTGCAGGCCGGCCAGCGCCCCCCACAGATCTATGAGTTGATTGGCAACCGCGAGCGCGAACTGACCCGGTTACGCATGACCCTGGATCAGTGGGTGACGCAAAACAGTGCTCAGGCGGGGGCACAACATACGGCCGACACCCTGATCAATTGCTGGCGCGAAGGCGCGTACCGGGGCTTGAAACCCCATGCCTATCTGTCACTGGGCAAGGCCGGTAACTTGCCGGCGCTGGATGCTGATTTTTCCCATGTGCGAGGGTTGGGTGTAAGCGGTGAAACCTTGGCGGACACGCAGGGCGTCAGGCTTGCGCAGCAGTTCCCCAACGCCGAAGTCCTGAATGTGTTCACCGAGCCCGCCCATGTCGAAGCGATTGCCACGGGCCTTGGGCTGTTTCCCAAGCTTGAAGAGTTGTCGATCGACGGCTGGGGCCTGACCTACTCGCCGGTCTTTTTGCAACGCCTTAACACGTTAAGCCAGTTGCGCCGGTTGGCCCTGACGGGCGCGCTGGAGGCATTGGATGTCAGCGGCTTGAAACAGCTGCTTGCCTTGCGGGTGGCGGGCGCCCTGAAAGAGTGGCCGGTAGGTGTTCTGACGTTGGACAAACTGGAGACGCTCGACCTGTTGGCGACCGGGATAAATACCATGCCGGCGGCAATGCTTGAGGGCCACGAGCGCCTGTGGCGTGGCCTTACCCTCAACTGGGCAGCGTTTGAGCGGCGTGCGTTCATGCCGGTGTATCAGCACGTGAAAAACCACCCGGGGCATTTGGTGGATGAAGTGCTGATGGTGGACGCTTATTGTGAAGGCGCGTTGCGACGCCTGAAAGACAGCGACCCGGCGTTTGCGCCCAGTGCCTTGGCGTACCTGCGGCGCCATCGGTTGACCAGTGACGCCAAGTTGACCCGTGTGCACGCCTTGCTGGATGAACATGCAACCTTGCAGCAGGCGCTGGAAGAGTGGCAGGGCAGGGAAGTGGAGGTCGACCGGCGACCGGTGGACCCGCTCAATCGTCAACGTGCGGCAGACAAGCTCATGGCTTACTGGCGCGATGGCCTCGACCGACGTTTTGCCTCCCCCCGTGAGGTGGCCGGGCCTTCTTCGCCAGCCGCCTCCGAGGGGGTCATGCTGGACCTGTCGGGTACGGTACTGGGGGATTTGCCGCCGATGCCGGCCGCAGCTTTTGCCCACGTGCAGCGCTTGAACCTCGCAGGCACCCGGGTTTCAGTGGAGGCATTGAACGATTTCCTCCCCCAGTTCACCCAAATCCACGGCCTGGACCTGAGCCGCAGCAACCTGATGGACCTGCCGGCGTCCCTGACGCAGTTGAGGTCTCTCAAACAGCTGGACCTGGCGCACAACCAGTTGACGATCACTGAGGCGATACAGCAGCGCCTCAGCGCCCTGGTCACGCTTCGAGGGTTGAACCTGGATTACAACCGTGTGGGTACCCTGGATGTCAGTGGGCTCAACCAGCTGCGCAGCCTGAACCTGAGCCACACCGCGACCACCGCCTGGCCGACAGGTTGGCTGGCATTACCCGAACTGCGTCAAGTGGATCTGAGCTACAGCGCTATTACCACGATCCCCCAGGCTGCACTGACCGGCCATGACCTGCTGATGCTCAGCAGCAACGTGCGTGGCTGTCGCCTGACCTTGCCGGCCTGTGCCGACATACAGCGTTTTGCCCTGCGTACCTACCAGGACAATCCGTTGAACGTCGCACCGGCCATGCTGCCGGTTTTTGGCCCGAGCTTTTACCTGGACAAACCCTTGGGCATTCCCCGCGAAGGGCTGGCGGAGGGCAGAACGGGGGGCGATCCGGAATACTTTCCCCTGGAGGTCACGGACAGTCCCGATCTGCTCCTCGCGCTGGAGGTAGAGGTGCCCAACAGTGAAGTTCGGCAGACACCTGCGCAGCGTCTGCAACAAATAGACCCGGCGTTGTCCACGCGCGATGCGGTACGGCGCATTGACGAACTGCTTGCCAGTGGCCTGGGCGCACTGGAGGTCGAGGCATGCCTGGTTCGGTGGCGCACGGGCTACCGGGGTATGGTGCGGGTGTTGAACGACTGGATCGATATTCGCGGTTATCGCCAGGGGGGCGGCTGGGTCAGCGCGGTGGACCGTCGTCGCGCGGCCGACAGGCTTATCGACAGTTGGCGCCATACCTTGCGGGCGCACCCCGAGGTTGCGCCGGGCGATGGGCGCGAGGTCCTTCAATTGAACGACCTGTATCTGGGGGACCTGCCGGCGTTACCCGAGCCGTTGGCCCATGTGAGGGTGTTGAACCTCAACGCAGTCAAGCTTACTGAGCAGGGCTCCAATGCGTTCCTGCGGGCGTTTCCCAAGCTGCGTACCCTGACTCTCAACAATAATGGCCTGATGAGCCTGCCCGACGCCGTCGGCGAATGCTCGACACTTACCGAGCTGCACCTGAGCCATAACGAACTGCGCTATCGCAGCGAGCTGCAGGGCCAGCTCAATCGGCTGACCGCGCTGGAGCGCCTGGACCTGAGTGAGAACGTCCTCGATTCTTTGGACATCAGCAGCCTGCCTCAATTGCAGTCATTGGAACTGCGTGGCAATAACCTTCTGGCGTGGCCGCAGGGTGTCCTCCAGGCTGCGCAGTTGCGCCACCTGGACCTGCGCAGCAACCGTATCGAAACCATCCCTGAAGACGCGTTGCTGCCCCAGCACAGCGCTCTGATGTGGGGCACGGACCTGTCCGATAACCTGCTGTTTGAGGAAGATCTTGCACGCTTGCGCGTCTACCAGCAGCAGACCGATTGTGGCCTGGGATTTTCCGCCGAGGAACTGGAAGACGCACTGGAGGGGTACCACAGTACCGATAGCAGCTCCGGGTCGGACATCCACCCTGAACTCTTGACCCCGGAACAACAAAAGGCCCAATGGTTCTCGGGTATTGCCGCCGATTCGGCCCGCCACCGGGTATGGAGCGTGCTCAAGCAGGCCGAAAACAGCGAGGATTTTTTCTACATCATTTCCCAGTTGAAGAACGCCCAGGATTTCTTGCACGACCGCGCCGACCTGACTCGCCGGGTGTGGGCGGTGCTTGAGGCGGCGGAGCAATACCCGCACTTGCGCGAACAACTATTTGGCCAGGCCCAGGCGATGCGGGTAAGGGCTACCTGTGGTGACGGCTGGATCCTCCTGTTCAGTGATCTTGAAGTCAGCGTGTATGAGTTCAAGGCCCTGAGGGCCCTTGCACCCGGGCAGGAAGGCACCACGCTGTTCAACCTGGCCCGGCGCATGATCCGTCTCGATGAAGCGGAGCGCATTGCTGGCGAAGCGATCAACCGCAGCCCTGGCATCGACCCGGCGGAAATTCGCCTGGCCTACCGCATTGGCCTGGCCGAGCGCCTGGATCTGCCTCACCAACCGTCCACCATGCTGTACCGCAACCTGTCCCGGGTGACCCAGGCCAACATCGATCAGGCGTATGCCGCCATTATGGCCAGAGAGAGTACTCCTGTGTTTATGCAAGAGCTGGTCAAGCGCCCGTACTGAGTCAGCTACTTGCAGAAGCTGTATCCCGAAGAGTTTTCGGTGTTGGCCCAGGCGCATCAGGTCAAGGTAGATGCCCTCGAGGAGCTTCACCCGGACCTCAGCGCCCAATACCTGAGCGAAGTCGCAGCCTTGGACACCGAAAACCTTGCCGAGCAACAGGCACTGGCGCTCAGGCTTTCGGGGCGGGCGAGGAGGGATCTGGGGATCTGACCCGGGCGCCCAGCCGGCTGGACGCCCGGGCCAGCGCGCCACGACTTAGTTGTCGTAACCCAGGTTCGGCGCCAGCCAGCGTTCGGTCACGCTCAGGTCCTGGTCCTTGCGGGCGGTGTAGCTGGCGACCTGGTCCTTGTCGATCTTGCCCACCGCAAAGTACTGCGCCTGCGGGTGAGCGAAGTACCAGCCGCTGACGGCCGCTGCCGGGAACATCGCGTAGTGCTCGGTCAGGAACACGCCGCTGCGGCCGGCGTGCATCTCCTGGGCTTCAGGGTCCAGCAGTTGGAACAACTGGGCCTTCTCGGTGTGATCCGGGCACGCCGGGTAACCCGGGGCAGGGCGAATACCGCTGTACTGCTCCTTGATCAGCGCTTCGTTATCCAGCACTTCGTCCTTGGCGTAGCCCCAGTGCTCTTTACGCACCTGCTGGTGCAGCCACTCGGCGCAGGCTTCGGCCAGGCGGTCGGCCAGGGCCTTGACCATGATCGAGTTGTAGTCGTCGCCGGCGTCCTGGTAGGCCTTCGCCACTTCTTCAGCGCCGATGCCAGCGGTGGTGATGAAGCCACCGATGTAGTCGGTTACGCCGCTGTCCTTGGGCGCGACAAAGTCGGCCAGGGAGAAGTTCGGCTTGCCGTCGGTCTTGATGATCTGCTGGCGCAAATGGTGCAGCCTGGCAATCGGCTGGCCGTCATCGCCGTAGACTTCCAGGTCATCGTCCTGCACCTGGTTGGTCGGCCAGAAACCGAACACCGCGCGGGCGCTGATGAGTTTTTCGTCGATCAGCTTCTTGAGCATTTCCTGTGCGTCGGCGTACAGCGCCGTCGCCGCTTCACCCACCACTTCATCGGTGAGGATGCGCGGGAACTTGCCGGCCAGGTCCCAGGAGATGAAGAACGGTGTCCAGTCGATGTACTCGGCCAGGATGTTGAGGTCGATATTGTCCAGCACCTTGGCGCCGGTAAACGTCGGCTTGACCGGCGTGTAGCTGCTCCAGTCGAACTGCGGCTTCTTGGCGATGGCGGCCGGGTAGCTCAGGCGCTCGGTGCGCGCGCTGCGGTTGGAGGTACGCTCGCGCACGTCGATGTATTCCAGGCGGGTTTTCTCGACGAACGCCGGCTTCAATTCCTTGGACAGCAACTGCGTCGCCACGCCCACGGCGCGGGAGGCGTCGGTGACGTAGATCACCGCGTCGTTGCTGTATTTGGGCTCGATCTTCACGGCCGTGTGGGCCTTGGAAGTGGTGGCGCCACCGATCATCAGCGGCAGGTGGAAATCCTGGCGCTGCATCTCGCGGGCGACGTGCACCATCTCGTCCAGGGACGGGGTGATCAGTCCGGACAGGCCGATGATGTCGCACTTCTGTTCCTTGGCCACCTGCAGGATTTTCTCGGCCGGGACCATCACGCCCAGGTCGACGATGTCATAGCCGTTGCAACCCAGCACCACGCCGACGATGTTCTTGCCGATGTCGTGCACGTCGCCCTTCACCGTGGCCATCAGGATCTTGCCCTTGGCTTCCGGCTTGTCGCCTTTTTCCAGCTCGATGAACGGGATCAAGTGGGCCACGGCCTGCTTCATCACCCGGGCGGATTTCACCACCTGGGGCAGGAACATTTTGCCGGCGCCGAACAGGTCGCCGACGATGTTCATGCCGGACATCAGCGGGCCTTCGATCACCTCGATCGGGCGCGCGAACGACTGCCGGGATTCCTCGGTGTCTTCGACAATGTGGGTGGTGATGCCCTTGACCAGCGCGTGTTCCAGGCGCTTGTTGACTTCCCAGCCACGCCATTCTTCGGTCTCGGCTTCCTTGACGCTGCCGTCGCCCTTGTACTTGTCGGCAATGGCGAGGAGGGCGTCGGTGCCTTCCGGGGTGCGGTTGAGCACCACGTCTTCCACCGCGTCACGCAGCTCGGCCGGGATCTGGTCGTAGATCTCCAGCTGGCCGGCGTTGACGATACCCATCGTCAGGCCGTTGCGGATCGCATACAGCAGGAACACCGAGTGAATCGCCTCGCGCACCGGGTTGTTGCCGCGGAACGAGAACGACACGTTGGACACGCCGCCGGAGGTCAACGCATACGGCAGCTCGTCGCGGATGTAGGCACAGGCGTTGATGAAATCGACGGCGTAGTTGTTGTGCTCTTCGATACCGGTGGCGACCGCGAAGATATTCGGGTCGAAGATGATGTCTTCCGGCGGGAAGCCGACTTCATTCACCAGGATGTCGTAGGAGCGTTTGCAGATTTCTTTCTTGCGTGCTTCGGTGTCGGCCTGGCCGGCCTCGTCGAACGCCATCACCACCACCGCCGCGCCGTAGCGCTTGCACAGCTTGGCGTGGTGAATGAACTGCTCCACGCCTTCCTTCATGCTGATGGAGTTGACGATGCCCTTGCCCTGGATGCACTTCAGGCCGGCTTCGATCACTTCCCACTTGGAGGAGTCGATCATGATCGGCACGCGGGAGATGTCCGGCTCGCCGGCAATCAGATTGAGGAAGGTCACCATGGCCTTCTTCGAATCCAGCATGCCTTCGTCCATGTTGATGTCGATCACCTGGGCGCCGGCTTCCACCTGCTGCAGGGCGACTTCCAGGGCTTCGGTGTAGTTGTCTTCACGGATCAGGCGGGCGAAGCGGGCGGAACCGGTGATGTTGGTGCGCTCGCCGACGTTGACGAACAACGAGTTGCGATCAATGGTGAACGGTTCCAGGCCCGATAGGCGGCAGGCCTTCGGAATGTCCGGGATCGGGCGCGGCGCATAACCGGCCACGGCCTTGGCGATGGCTTCAATATGGCCCGGGGTGGTGCCGCAGCAACCACCGACGATGTTCAGGAAGCCGCTCTGGGCGAATTCCTCGATGACCTTGGCGGTTTCCGACGGCAGTTCGTCGTACTCGCCGAATTCGTTGGGCAGGCCGGCGTTCGGGTGCGCGGAAACGTGGGTGTTGGCCTTGTTCGACAGCTCTTCCAGGTACGGACGCAGCTCGCTCGCGCCCAGTGCGCAGTTCAGGCCCACAGACAGCGGCTTGGCGTGGCTGACCGAGTTCCAGAAGGCTTCGGTGGTCTGGCCCGACAGGGTGCGGCCGGAGGCGTCGGTGATGGTGCCGGAGATCATGATCGGCAGTTCGACGTTGAGTTCCTCGAACACGCCCTGCACGGCGAAGATCGCGGCCTTGGCGTTGAGGGTGTCGAAAATGGTTTCGATCAGGATCAGGTCGGCGCCGCCTTCGATCAGGCCTTTGGTGGCTTCGGTGTAGTTTTCCACCAGCTCATCGAAGGTCACGTTGCGGTAGCCGGGGTTGTTTACGTCGGGCGACAGCGAGCAGGTACGGCTGGTCGGACCGAGCACGCCGGCGACGAAGCGCGGCTTGGCCGGGTTTTCCAGGGTCTTGGCGTCGGCGATCTTGCGCGCCAGGCGCGCGCCTTCTACGTTTAATTCGTAGGCGAGGTCTTCCATGCCGTAGTCGGCCATGGAAATGCGCGTGGCGTTGAAGGTGTTGGTTTCCAGGATGTCGGCGCCGGCATCCAGGTAGGCTTTTTCGATGCCGCCGATCACGTCCGGACGGGTGATCACCAGCAGGTCGTTATTGCCCTTGACGTCGCTCGGCCAGTCGGCGAAGCGTTTGCCACGGTAGTCCTGCTCTTCCAGTTTATAGCTCTGGATCATCGTGCCCATGCCGCCGTCGAGGATCAGGATGCGTTCCTTGAGGGCTTGGTGGAGGGCTTGCAGACGAGCGCTACGATCGGGCATGGGACTACTCTGGTCAGGTATTACGGAGGGCGAAGATCATAACAAACCTGTGCGCTTTTAGAGCATGTGCAGGGATTGCATGAATATCGCTCATGTTGGCGGGGGCGTTACATCGGTAGAATCGACGGGTTTTTCACTGCACGCATTGAATCGGGACCGGAAACATGTCACTTCGCCTCATCGTCAGCGCCGCGTTTGCGCTGTTCGCCCTCACCGCACAGGCAGAAGGTCCCGCCCCGGCGATCTCTTATACCCGTGACATCCAGCCGATCTTCACCGAGAAGTGCGTGGCCTGCCACGCCTGCTATGACTCGGCCTGCCAGCTCAACCTGGGCAGTGCCGAAGGCGCCGCACGTGGCGCGACCAAGGTGCCGGTATATGACGGCGAACGCAGCCAGGCCAGCCAGCCCACCCGTTTGTTCTATGACGCCTTCGGCAAAGCCGCCTGGCAGCAAAAGGATTTCTACTCGGTACTCGACGCCCAGGGCAGCCAGGCCGCACTGATGGCGCGCATGCTGGAGCTGGGGCATAACGCGCCGCTTGCGCCCAACGCCAAGCTGCCCGACGACATCGTGCTGGGCCTGAGCCGCGAAAACACCTGCCCGATGCCGGGGGAGTTCAACGCCTACGCAGGTAACCACCCGAAGGAAGGCATGCCCCTGGCCGTCACCGGCTTGACCGACCAGCAGTACCAGACCCTGCAACGCTGGCTGGCCTCCGGCGCACCGATCGACGAACAAGGCCTGGCCCCGAGTGCCAAGGAAGCCTTGCAAGTGCAGCAATGGGAAAACCTGTTCAACCAGCCCGGGGCCCGGGAAAGCCTGGTGGCGCGCTGGTTGTTCGAGCACCTGTTCCTTGCCCACATCTACTTTGAAGGCGGCGAGCCGGGGCATTTCTTCCAGTGGGTACGCTCGCGCACCCCGAGCGGGCAGCCGATCGACCTGATCAACACCCGCCGCCCCAACGACGACCCGGGCACCCAGGTGTACTACCGCCTGTGGCCGGTGCAGGGGGTGATCGTGCACAAGACTCACATCACCTATCCGTTCAGCGCCGAGAAGATGGCCCGGATCAAGTCGCTGTTCTATACCGATGACTGGCAGGTGCAAGCCTTGCCGGGCTACGGGCCGGGCCGGCGTGCGAACCCGTTCGAGACCTTCGAGGCGATTCCGGCCAAGGCGCGCTACCAGTTCATGCTGGATAACGCCGAATACTTCGTGCGCACCTTTATTCGCGGGCCGGTATGCCGGGGCCAGATCGCCACGGACGTGATCCGCGACAACTTCTGGACCCTGTTCCAGGACCCCGACCACGACCTGTATATCACCGATGCCCGCTACCGCGGCCAGGCCACGCCGTTGCTGGCGATGCCGGGGCAGATTGACGATGTGGGCAGCGTGCTCAGCCTCTGGCTCAAATACCGCGACAAGCGCAACGAGTACGAAGCGTTGCGCCGGGACAGCTATGCCGACCTGCCGCCGCCGAGCTGGTCGAGCCTGTGGGCGGGCAACGACAACGCCTTGTTGAGCATCTTCCGTCACTTCGACAGCGCCTCGGTGACCAAGGGCTTGATTGGCGAAGTGCCGCAAACCCTGTGGCTGTTCGACTATCCGCTGCTGGAGCGCACCTACTACCAGTTGGCGGTGAATTTCGATGTGTTCGGCAACGTTTCCCATCAGGCCCAGACGCGCCTGTATTTCGACCTGATCCGCAACGGTGCCGAGCAGAACTTCCTGCGCTTGATGCCGGCGGACTCGCGGGATGACTTCCTTGACGATTGGTACCAGAACAGCGGCAAGGTCAAGCTGTGGCTGGACTATGAAGCCATCGACGATGACAAGCCCACGGGCCTTAAACTCGATGAAAAGGACCCCAAGCGCGACTTCGCCAACCAGTTGCTGGCCCGCTACGGCGACCTGAACGCCAGCCCGGACCCGATCAACCGTTGCGTCAGCGCCTATTGCTCGCGTCCGGGCATTGACCCTGCGTTGCAGGACGCCGAACAGGCCCTGAGCCGCCTGACCAACCGCCCGGCGGCGGGGCTCAAGGTGATCGACCTGTTGCCGGAAGCGACCATGCTGCGCATCGAAACCCGCAGCGGCAAACGTGAGATGTACAGCCTGTTGCGCAACCGCGCCCACAGCAACGTGGCCTTTATGCTCGGTGAGGCTTATCGCTATCAGCCGGGCCTGGACACCGTGACCATCTATCCCGGGGTGCTGAGCAGCTACCCGAACTTCATGTTCAACATTCCGGCGCAGCAAGTGCCGGAGTTTGTCGCTGCCATGGAGAATGCCAAGGACGCCAATCGCTTCGAGAAGATTGTCGACCGCTGGGGCATCCGCCGCAGTCACCCGCAGTTCTGGCAGTACTTCCACGACCTGTCGCAGTACATCCGCGAAACCACGCCGGTGGAAGAGGGCGTGCTGGACATGAACCGCTACGAGAATCTTTGATCGACCTTTGACCGTCGACGGCTGTCCCAAGCCATAGGCACCTGAATAACCGGTGTCGAGGGTTGGGAGAGTGGGTCGACGATGTTGATTTCAGTACAGGCACTGCGCGCCCTGGCGGCCTGGACCGTGGTGGGTCATCACTTCATGCAGATTTTCTTTGGCTTTAAGGCCGATTCGGCGCTGGGCCACCTGTTTGTCGACAAAGGTGCGGCGGGCGTGGATGTGTTTTTTGTGATCAGCGGCCTGGTGATCTTCCTCTCCACCGAGAACAAACAGCTGCCGCCCTGGCGATTCCTGCTGTATCGCCTGCTGCGAATCGTCCCGGCCTACTGGTTCTACACGCTGTTGATGGCGCTGCTGGTGGTGTTTGCGCGGCCGGTGTTGCCGGACCAGAGCGTCGATGCGGCCCATGTGTTGATGTCCTTGCTGTTCATACCTTCGGAAAATCCCGGTGGTTATGGGGTGTACCCGACCTTGAACGTCGGCTGGACCCTGAACTACGAGATGCTCTTCTACGTGCTGTTTGCCTGGGCGTTGCTGTTTCGCCGGCAGTGGCGGGTGCTGGTGGTGGGCGCGTTGTTGTTCGCGGTGTGCCAGGCGTGGACTTCTTTCGGCTGGATCAGCGAATTCTATCGTTCGGACATTGTGTATGAGTTCCTGCTGGGGATAGGCATCGGCATGCTCTACCGCAAGGGCTGGATTCGCCCCGGGCTGTGGCTTCCATTGCTGGGGATTGCGGGGGCATTGCTGGCGATCTATCACTGGCCGGCATCGCCGCGGGCCCTGACCTGGGGCTTGCCGAGTGCGGTGCTGGTGGTGGCCTGTATCTCGATGGAACGCTATTTCGAGCGCAGCCGGCTGCTCAAGGTGATGGGGGATTGTTCCTACTCGGTCTATCTGATGCACGTGCTGGTGCTGTCGGCGGGTGGTTTTGTCGCCCAGTGTTATGGGGTTAACGCCTACGTGATGCTCGGCGTGTGCGTGGTGCTGATCGCCCTTGGGTCGCTGGCCAGCTACCACTGGCTGGAAAAGGGCAGTTATCGTCGGCTCAAAGGCTGGTTCGATGGCGACGAACGGTTGGTTCTTTCCCGACAAAAATACTAGGACTTTGTACCTCGGTAATAATTTGGCGTAAACTGCCGGCAAGCCTGCGAGGAGTTTCCATGACCGCCATAACCATTACCGACGCCGCCCACGATTACCTGGCTGATCTGCTGTCGAAGCAGAACACCCCGGGCATTGGCATCCGCGTCTTTATCACCCAGCCCGGCACCCAGTACGCTGAGACGTGCATTGCCTACTGCAAGCCGGGAGAAGAAAAACCTGAAGATACGGCGTTGGGGCTGAAAAGCTTCACCGCGTATATCGATGCGTTCAGTGAAGCGTTCCTTGACGATGCGGTGGTTGATTACGCCACGGATCGCATGGGCGGCCAACTGACCATCAAGGCGCCGAACGCCAAGGTGCCGAATGTTAATGCGGATAGCCCGATTAACGAGCGCATCAACTATTACCTGCAGACCGAGATTAATCCTGGGTTGGCCAGCCACGGTGGTCAGGTGAGTCTGATTGACGTGGTTGATGATGGTATTGCTGTGTTGAAGTTTGGTGGCGGTTGCCAGGGCTGCGGCCAGGCGGACGTGACCTTGCGTGAGGGTATTGAGCGTACGCTGCTTGAGCGGGTTCCGGAGCTCAAGGGTGTGCGGGATGTGACTGACCATACGCAGAAAGAAAACGCCTACTACTAAAGGGTGTTCGCTGCGGATGTGAAAAACGGCGCCCCGTGAGCGCCGTTTTTTTTGCTTGGGATTCAGTGGGTTGTGTGGGGATTGTGAGGTTTTGGGTTAGGTATGTTGTGTACATATCCGTTGCTGCGGTAACGGCTATTTATGGTTCCGCTTTTACAGCGGGTCACTTTTGGCAAACGCCCCAAAAAGTAACCAAAAGGTCTTTGCCCCACCACTCGGTGCCTCGCTTAGGCTCGGCA
>NZ_JBSVWQ010000038.1:0-41187 GCF_054071215.1 Pseudomonas sp. SDO5522_S412
CTCAGATACAAATTTGTTGCCTGAACCACCGCTATCGCAGGCAAGCCAGCTCCTACATTTTGATCGTGTTCAACCTTGCAGAAATGTTTCGTTAATTAGCCTGGCCGGCACGTTTCAACACGGCATTGAGCAATACATCGGTACCCTGGCGAACGTCCTCGGGCAGCACATCTTCGGCTTCGTTATGACTCAAGCCGCCCACACACGGGATAAAGACCATCGCCGTGGGGCAGAACCGCGCCAGGTGGATGGCGTCATGGCCAGCACCGCTGACAATCGATTGCTGGGCATAGCCCAACGCATCCACGGCGGACTGCACACAGGCGACACACTCGGCATCAAACGGTGTCGCCGGGCTGATCCAGTGCGGGCTGACGGTGACGCTCAGACCACGTTGGGCAGCGATATCCTGCAAGCGGGTGCGCACCTGTTGCTCCATGGCTTCTATGTCGGCGTCGCGGTGATGGCGCAGGTCGACGGTAAAATTCAGCAGGCCGGGAATGGTGTTGCGCGACGACTTGGCGATGCTCAATTCACCCACGGTCGTGAGGCCCTCAGGCGCAAAATCAGCCGCCAGGTTTTCCAGCGACTGGATCATCTGCGCGGCGCCGTACAAGGCGTCCTTGCGCAGCAGCATCGGCGTAGTCCCGGCATGGGCGGCCATGCCTTCCACGCGCACGTCGAGCCAGCGAATCGCCTGCCCACCGGTGACCACGCCAATGCTCTTGGCGTTGTCTTCCAGAATAGGACCTTGCTCGATGTGCGCTTCAAAATACGCATCCACCGCGCCACCCAAGGGGCGCTCGCCGTTGTAGCCGGTGCTGCGCAACGCATCCGCCACGCTGACACCGGCGACATCCCGGGTGGCCAGCGCGTTATCCAACGCCAAGGTGCCGGTGAACACGGCCGAGCCGAGCATGGCCGGGGTAAACCGGGCGCCCTCCTCGTTGGTCCACACCGCGATTTCCAGCGGTTTGCGGGTCTTGATGCCGTGGTCGTCGAGGCTGCGGATCACTTCCAGTCCGGCCAGCACACCATAGACGCCATCAAAACGCCCGCCTTCCGGCTGGGTGTCGAGGTGGCTGCCCATCATCACCGGCGCAGCTTCAGGGTCGGTGCCAGCCCGGCGGGCGAACAGGTTGCCGATGGCATCGACGCTCAGGGTCAGCCCGGCCTCTTCACACCAGCGGCTGAACAGTGCGCGGCCCGCCTGGTCTTCGGCGCTCAACGCCAGGCGGCAACTGCCACCGCGGGCCGTGGCGCCGATTTCGGCCATGGCCATCAGGCTGGCCCACAGGCGCTCGCCATTAATCTTCAACATACACATTCTCCAATCAAACGCTTCAAGCCATTTCAAGACGGTGGGCGGTGGCGTGACGCCGGGACAACGCAAGTACGCACAGCAGCGAAACCGCCGCGATCGCGCTGTAGAACACAGCCATCGGCCACCACTGGCCCTGGTATTCATGGGCCAGCCAGGTGCCGATCAACGGCGTGAGGCCACCGGCCAGTGCGCCGCACACTTGGTAGGCCAGGGAGATGGCGGTGTAGCGCACGCGGGTTTCGAACAAGCCGCTGACGAAGCCTGCAATCACCGCATAAAACGAGGCCATGCACACCACGGCCAGGGCGATGCCGAGGATGATCAATGGCGCCTGGCCGCTGCTGACAAGCACGAACATCGGATAAGGCGAGGCCATCGCAAGCACGCTCATCGCACACAGAAAGCGTGTGGCACCGACCTTCTCCGCCACCCAGGCCGCCAGCGGCTGGACACAGAACTGGATGATGGCCACGACAAACAGGCATTCCAGAATCAACGAGCGCGGCAGGTTAAGTTGCTGGGTGGTGTAGGCAATCATGAAGGTATTGGTGAAATACACCCCGGCAATCCCCAGGGTGTTGGCGCCGATGCACAGCAGCAGCGGGCGCCAGGCCGTTTTCAGCACTTCGATCACCGGGGCCTGATCCTGGGTGATGGCCCGGGCCTTTTCTGCCTTGGCTTTGTCTTCCAGGAACTCAGGCGATTCGTTGACGCCCAGGCGGATTGCCAGACCGACGATCAACAACAAGGCACTGGCCAGGAACGGCACGCGCCAGCCCCAACTGAGCAGGTCGGCCTCCGGCAAACGGGTTACCGCACTGAAGGCCAGCAACGACAGGATCAAACCCGCCGGGCTGCCCAACTGTGCAAAGGAGGCAAAGAAATTGCGACGGCCTTTGGGTGCATGTTCGCCGGCCATCAGCACCGCCCCGCCCCACTCGCCGCCAACGGCGATGCCCTGCACGATGCGCAGCAGCACCAGCAACACCGGCGCCGCGACGCCGATCTGCGCATAGGTCGGCAACAGGCCGATACATACGGTGACCACGCCCATCATCACCAAGGTGATCACCAGGGATTTCTTGCGACCGATACGGTCACCGATATGCCCAAACACAATGCCGCCCAATGGCCGGGCGAAAAAGCCCACGGCAAAGGTGCCGAACGCGGCCATGGTGCTGAACAGTTTGTCGTCGGAAGGGAAGAACAATTGACCGAACACCAGCGCGGCGGCGGTGGCGTAGATGTAAAAGTCGTACCACTCGATCATGGTGCCGATGAAAGCAGCGGCCGCGGCACGGCGCGGCTGCGGCGAAACGGAAGGCTTCATGGGGCTGGCTCCTTTGGTTATTTTTTTGGCAGGAGAAAGGTCTGGCGCACGCGCTCTGATGGCGCTGGTTGAGGGTGATTTTTCGTCTCGGCCCTATGATTAGTCAATTTTCTATTTATTATTCCGATTATAAATCCTGCTTATTATCGAGCTGTCGACATGCCTGAAAACCGCCGCGATGTTCATCCGCTGCTCAATGACCGCCTGGACTGGAACCTGTTGCGCACCTTCCGGGTGATCGGCCAGGAGTTGAGCATCAGTCGCGCCGCCGCCCGCCTGCACCTCACCCAGCCGGCCATCAGCCAGGCGCTCAAGCGCCTGGAAGAACAGCTCGACTGCCAGTTGATCGCCCGGCGCGGCCCGCGCTTCGTGCTGACCGAAGCCGGCGAGCAGATCTTCGCTATCGCAGGCGAGATGTATGGCCAGGTCTCGCAGATGAGCAACGCCCTGCAAAAGCCTGGCGACGAGGTGCTTGGCAAAGTGCGGTTGCTGATGATCAGCCGGATCAGTTCGGACACCTTTGATGACTTCCTGGCGGACTTCCATCGCCAGCATCCCCGGGTCGACCTGGACGTTGAGGTGATGCGCAGCTCTGACATCGTCGCCGCCCTGCTGGAGAAAACCGCGACGCTGGGCCTGAGCCTCAATCGCCGGCCGCAACCACGGCTGGAGCAGCACCTGTTCCTACGTCAGCGTTATGCATTTTTTTGCGGGCGGCATCACCCGTTGTTCGGACGCACCGGGCTGGCGGAGGGAGATTTGCAGTCGGAGAACTTCGTGAGTTTTACCAGCGACCAGATCGGCGGGATGCTCTCGCCGTTGACGATCTTTCGCGACCAGCAGGGCTTCAGCGGGCGCATCGTGGCGTCGTCCTCCAGCCTGGAGGAAGTTCGGCGGTTGGTGATTGCCGGGTTTGGCCTGGGCTGCCTGCCGATTCATGTGGTGGCCGAGGATGTGAAGCATGGGTTGCTCTGGCGCTTGCCGCCAGACGAAGGGATTACCGACGTGGATATCCACCTGCTGTGGAACCGTGAGCAGAAGATGAGCCGGGCGGAGACGGTGTTTATCGAAAGCCTGTCGGCACGGTTGGCCGCAGAATAAATGGCGTGATATGCAAGTCACTTGGCAGCCTCTTGCTAGTGTATGAGAGAGGCCCGTCGACCATCATTCGTTCACAAGTTACTCCCGCAGTCTCAAACGAAGAGGTGTTCGAATGTCCAGGATATGGTTTATCACCGGCAGTTCCCGCGGCCTCGGCCGCTCGATTACCGTAGCCGCCCTGCGCGCCGGTGATCGTGTGGTTGCCACCGCGCGCAATCCCAAGCAGTTGGATGACCTGGTGGCAGAATACGGCGAGGCGATTTATCCGGTCGCGCTGGACGTGACCAATAACCAGCAGGTGCTGGAAGCGGTGGATGCCGCGGTGAAACATTTTGGTCGCCTGGATGTGGTGGTCAATAACGCCGGCTACGGTGACCTGGCGTCGGTGGAAGATGTGACGCTGGAGGATTTTTCCGCGCAGATCAGCACCAACTTCTATGGTGTGGTGCACATGAGCAAGGCGGTGGTGCCGGTGCTGCGCGCCCAGGGCCGTGGGCATATCTTCCAGGTATCGTCGTTGGGTGGCCGCATCGGCATGGCCGGCCTGGCCGCTTATCAGAGTGCGAAATGGGCAGTCGGTGGATTTTCCACAGTACTGGCACAGGAAGTCACGCCACTGGGCATCCAGGTGACCGTGCTGGAGCCGGGCGGCATGCGCACGGACTGGTCGGGCAGTTCCATGACGATTCCGGCCATCAGTGAGCCCTACCAACAAACGGTCGGCGCCCTGGTTGAATTGCTCAACTCCCCCGGCATCCTGCCGACGGGTCCGGACCGGGTTGCCGAAATCGTGCTGGAGCTGGCACTGAACAAAGACGCCCCGCTACGCTTGCTGATCGGCAGCGATGCCGTGCAATACGCCGCCCGTGCAGCCGCAGATTTGGCCGAGTCGGATAAGAAGTGGCATGACCTCAGCGTGTCAGCCTCGGATTAATCTCACGCTTTTGAAAAAGGTGGCGCATGCCTGACGTGACCCAACCCCGTTTCAACATACCGGATGTGTTCTGGCTGGCGCTGCAGAGCGTCGGGCTGGAGCCGTCGGTGGTGTTCCGTCAGGCACGCTTGCCCATAACCCTGCATATCCGCGAGCGGCGAGACCGGCGGCAGGTGACGACGCTGGAGTTCTTTCGCTTGTGGGAGGCGGTGCGCATACTTAATCCTGATCCGGCTGTCGGGATATTACTGGTGACGCGGCTGGATATCACCGCGCTTCCACCCTCCAGCTTTGCCGCTTTTATCGCCCGGGATTATCGCGATGGCCTGCACCGCCTCGCCCGCTTCAAGCAATTGTGCACACCCGAGCGCCTGCTGGTTTGCGAGGATGGCCGTGCCTGTACGGTGACCATCGACTGGTTGCACACGCCAGAATTACCGCCTGCGCTGCTGGTGGATGCGGCGTTTGCGACGTTTGTTGAATTGGGGCGACGGGGAGCACGGACGCAGATCACTCCCCTGCAGGTCGAACTGGTTCGCCCGGACGATGGCAGCCGTGCACTGGCCGAGTTTTTCGGTTGCTCCGTGCGTTTTGGTGCCGGGCGCAACGCGCTGATACTGGACGCCGCCGATCTGGACCGACCTTTTCCGGGGTACAACCCGCAAATGCTCGAAATGCTGAACCCGGGCCTGGTGGCAGCGCTTGCGGAGGCCTCGACACCGGCCAGCATCAGCCATCAGGTCAAGATCACCCTCAAGCGCTTCCTGGCCAGTGGCCGCCCCGAGATGGTCGAGGTAGCGCGGGAGCTGGGCATGAGCGAACGCACGTTGCAACGGCGCATTACCGAGGCCGGCACCAGTTTTCGGCAACTGATGCTGGAAACCCGCCAGGAAGTGGTGCGGCATCTGCTCACCGAGCCGTCGATTGAGATAGACGAGATCGCGTGCCTGGTGGGCTATGAAGATACCAACTCGTTTTATCGTGCGTTTCGTTCCTGGGAGGGGACGACGCCGGCTCGGTGGCGGGCGTTGCAGACGCCCTCATCGTCTCATTGAAGCTATGCCGACAAAGCCTTCTCGGCACTGCGCGCCATGATCTGCAAATCCTCGAACGGGTTTCTGCCAATCAACATGAACGCATGGGACGGGCTGGACCAAAACACCACGTTCATGCCCCGGCGCTGTTCGGTGGCCATGGCCACCGCACCTTTTTTCGCCGCCGTAATGCACAGCGCCAGCGGGCCGTGGCGCGCGTCGAGGTAGGTCAGTTGGCCGATCAGTACGCCGTCATAATCGAGGATTTGTGCGCGGCGAAATTCGGCGCCAGGCAGGTGTACTGCATCCGGGTTCAACGGCAGGCCGAGCTGGGTCCCGACCGAACTCAGCTGGGCGATATGGGAGTCGGGATCGGCGCTGAGGTTTTCCAGGGTCTGGGGCGTATACAGCGCCATGTATTCGGCAACCGAGGCACGCCAGCCCGAACCGGGCTCAGGCCGGGGCCAGGTCATGAACAAGCGATCAGCGACCACACCGGCCACCGCAAAGCTTGCTGCTACCGCGAGAAATTTGCGTCGACTCAGGGTGGGTGTTTGTGCCGGCGGCAAGGCATCGAGCATCACCTGCAAACGCTCTGTAGGGGCTTGATCGAGAACCGAATCGAAGGCTGATTTGAACGGCAAGTGGCCGCGCTTGAGCAGCTCCAAGCGGGCCGTCACGGCAGGATCGATCCCCAGCAGGTTATCGATAACCTGACGCTGCCGAGGGTCTAACTCACCGTCCAGGTAAGCCACCAGCAGTTCATCCGACGGTGGTGTATTTTGAGTCATCGTCGTTCTCCGCTCGATTTATCCAACAAGCCGCTTGAGTGCGCAGTTTCAGCCAGCTTCATGCGCGCAGCGGCCAACCGGCTCATCACCGTTCCTACGGGAATATGCAGGACTTCGGCAATTTCCTTGTATGAGAGGCCTTCGACGTAGGCCAGAAAAACAGTCTCCCGCTGCGCTTCGGGTAATGCATTGACGCGCTTGATCACCTGTGCGGCCAGGACCTGGTCCTGAGCCAGGGCTTCACCGTCGAACGACAACGCCTGCTCGGCGTCGACAAACCCCTGCCCTTGCCGTACTCGCTGGGCGCGCAATTCGTTAAGCCAGATCGAATGCATGATCGTCAGCAACCAGCGGTCCAGCCGCGTGCCAGCCACGAACTGGCCTGCACGCTCCAACGCCCGCACGCAGGTGGCTTGCACCAGGTCATCAGCCACATGCTTTTGTCGCGACAGCACCAGTCCGTATCGCCATAAACGTGGCAACAGCTGGCTCAACTCTCGGCGCAACTCAGCGTCTGTGGTGATGGCAATCTCCCGGCTGTTCGCTCACAGCTTCAAGCCTGAGGCGCGGCGGCGATGGCTTCTGCCAGGTCTTCGTACTCTTCGCAGGTGGTGCTGCACAACGCCTTGATCTTCACCAGTTGCTCCTGGGCCAGGTCCACACGGCCCTTGATGACGTAGGCTTCCCCCAGGTACTCACGGACTTGTGCGTAGTTGGGGTCCAGTGCCACGGACTTCAGGTAGTAGCTGATGCCTTCATCGGTGCGCCCCAGTTTGCGGGTGGCGTAGCCGCGGTAGTTCAGGGCCTTGGCGGTGTTCGGGTTGTGCAGGGTGTCGAGCAGTGACAGGGCTTCTTCGTAACGCCCGTCCTTGGCCAGGCGGTAGGCGTAGTCGGTGCGGTCGGCGTCCGACGTGGCCTTGCTGGTTTGCAGCACGCACTTGCCAGTCTTGGTATCCCAGACCTGGCCTTTGGGGCAGTTGGGCTTGGGCGGCGCCGATTCGTCACCGGAGGCATGGGCCTGGCCGGCCAATAGCGCGGCGGCCATACAGGCGCCAAAGAACAAAGCGGTGCGGTAACCAACGGCGTGCTCGGGACGATTCTTCATGGCATTCATGCTCCGTAACGATAGGGAAAGTACAGCAGCAAACTCAGTAGGGAAGATCGCCACGAGGGGCCGGCAGCATGCGGCGCAACGTGCTGTCGCGCTGGATGTAGTGATGCCACAGCGCGGCGCAGGCATGCAGCCCGGCGAGTACGATGATCGCCCAGGCGACATTGTTGTGCAGGCCACCCAGGGTGCCTCGCAATTCGTGATCGATCACAAAAGGCGCTGGCACCGGGAACAGTCCGAAAAAGTTGAAGGGCTCGCCCTGGGCCCAGCGGAACAGGAAGCCCAGGGTCACCTGCGTCAGTAACAACAGGTATAGACAGCCGTGGGCGATTTTGGCGGCCACGTTAAGCGCAGGGTGATTGTCGGCCTTTGGGTGATTGCCGCCGAACACACGCCAGAGGATACGTGCAGCGATCAGCACCGCCATGGCGATGCCCAGGGAGATATGGACCGATTGCAGGCCCTTGCGCAGTGGCGTGCCTTTTTCCAGGTTTTCCCAGACGTGGGCGCTGGCGAACATGAAGATCACCAGGGCGGCGGTCAGCCAGTGGAAGGTGCGGGTCAGGCGGTCGTAGCGGTCGGCGGGATTGTTCATGGGCGTTTCCTGAGTGGTCTGTGTGGTGAACACCGCAGCAGGAAAACTTATTCAGAGGGATGGAAAATTTACAGATTAGACTTGTTTATTTTCCAACCCCGCATCCTTGGTCAAAATATGCGAACTAAATGCTAGAAACTCATCCAGGTGTTTTGTAATGATCGCTACAGTAATCGGCAATTGAAGCGTCTGGTACTCGTGAACAGCAATGTTACGAAACCCGACCATGTTCTTCAGGTTGGTCAGCAACGCAGGATTGACCCAACCGCCCTGACATAACAATTCAAACACGTCACGGGCTCCTTGTGGAACGCCCAGGCGCTCACGACGAATCAAGTGTTGGCCCATGTCCAGCGCTGCCTCACAGGCACGCTGAATATTAAAAATCGCCGCATCCTGGCGCGTGAAATCTGTGGCGAAGCTGGTGGGATCTTTATCGTATTCCTGACGGGCGCGAGCAACGCACCGCTCAATGCTGGCTGCTTTATTGATGAGAACATCATCGACCATAAACTTTCCCTTCCTTCTGGATATCCGCCAACAACTCAGCCCTTGCCGTGTCCAGCGCGGTTTTTTCGCTCAGGACGTAGCTCTCGAATAGACCCGCCTGGACGTTCCCGGACCAGAGCCGACGCCCAGTGGTCAATACTTGGTATTGCATTACCGTTGAGGCTGCGCGCAAATCAAGCAAGTCGACGGGAACTCCAACGATATCGGCCAACTCCCCAGAAAGCTGCCATAGCAATAAAGGCTCGACCACTCCCGCAGAAAGGACCGCAACATCCAGATCACTCTCACTACCTGCCTCACCCGTCACTTGGCTACCGAACACATACACAGCCAATAGCTCGGGAACTTCAGCCTGCAAATGCGCCAGTACTTTTTTAAAATTCATGACCGATGTCCGAAGCGCCAATTAACGAAGACCGTAGCAGAATTCATTATGCAGTTTCTGACTGAAAGCAAAAAACCCCCGACAACATTGAAGTTATCGGGGGTTTTTCATTTTTCAATAATGGCGGAGAGATAGGGATTCGAACCCTAGGTACCGGTGAAGGTACAACGGATTTCGAATCCGTCCCATTCGGCCACTCTGGCATCTCTCCAACGGCGCGCATCATAACAGCCTGTTTCCTGGAAGCAAAGCGCCAAAGCGATTTTTTTCCGTGCTATCAGATGCTTGCGTCGATTACAGCGGTACGCCTAGACGGTTGGCGACTTCTTCGTAGGCTTCGATGACATCACCGAGGCCCTGGCGGAAGCGGTCTTTGTCCATCTTCTTGCGAGTGTCTTTGTCCCAAAGGCGGCAGCCGTCCGGGCTGAATTCGTCGCCCAGGACGATGGAGCCGTCGTGGAACACACCGAATTCCAGTTTGAAGTCCACCAGCAGCAGGCCGGCGTCGTCGAACAGTTTGCTCAGGACGTCGTTGACCTTCAGCGACAGTTCTTTCATGCGCGCCAGTTGTTCAGCCGTGCCCCAACCAAATGCCACCACGTGGGATTCGTTGATGAACGGGTCACCCTTGGCGTCGTCTTTCAGGAACAGTTCGAAGGTGTAGGGGTTGAGCTTGAGGCCCTCCTCCACGCCCAAACGCTTCACCAGGCTGCCGGCCGCATAGTTACGCACGACGCACTCGACCGGGATCATGTCGAGTTTTTTCACCAGGCATTCGTTGTCGCCCAGCAGTTTGTCGAATTGGGTCGGAATGCCGGCCGCTTCGAGTTTCTGCATGATGAAGGCGTTGAACTTGTTGTTCACCATGCCTTTGCGGTCGAGCTGTTCGATGCGCTTGCCGTCGAACGCCGAGGTGTCGTTACGAAACAGCAGGATCAAGCGGTTGGCGTCGTCGGTCTTGTAAACCGATTTGGCTTTGCCGCGGTAGAGTTCTTCACGTTTTTCCATGATGGGCTCCGCTTGCTAAGTAGGTGGGCTAGGCGATGTGTCGCCAGTCGAGCCCTGAATCTTGATCGGCCAGTTGCAGCCAGTCCGGGTCGCACCCAAGGGTGTCGACAAAACATTGCCGGGCCAGCTGCGGCAGGTTGTTCTTGCTGCTCAGGTGGGCCAGGACCAGGTGTTGCAGGTCTTGCCAGCCCAACTCATACACCAGGTACGCCGCCTGGTGGTTGTTCAAATGTCCAAACTGCCCGCCGACCCGCTGCTTGAGAAAGGCCGGGTAGTGGCCACGCGCAAGCAGGTCACGGCAGTGGTTGGACTCGATCATCAATGCGTCGAGGTCCCGGTAACCGTCCAGCACCTTGGCGCAGTACGAACCCAGGTCAGTGAGCAGGCCAAAACGCCGTTCACCGTCACTGAATACGTATTGCGTCGGTTCCTGGGCATCGTGGGCCACTTCAATCACATCGATGCTCAAGGCACCGATCTGCAATTGTTCGCCACCGGCCAGCAAACCTGCGGGTTCAATCGGTTTGCGCATCCCGCGCAAGGTGCCGCGACTCAGGTACACCGGAAGATTGTAGCGCCGAGACAGCAAACCCACGCCATGCACGTGGTCGGCATGTTCGTGGGTCACCAGAATCGCGCTCAGCTGCGCGGGGTGAACCCCCAGGCGCAGCAGGCGCCGCTCGGTTTCCCGCAGGGAGAAACCACAATCAACCAGGACGTACGTGTCGTCATGGGCTACAAGCGTGCCGTTCCCTTGGCTACCGCTGCCGAGAACGGCAAAACGCATCGGATCAGCCCAGGTTGTCCTGAATCACGCCCAACACTTTGCGCGCCACTTCTGCCGGCGCCACGGTGTTGATGTTTTTCTCGACGGTGACTTGCACGCTTTCGCCTACCTTGCTCAAACGAACCTGGTAACGCTCGGCGCGGGTCTCGATCTCTTCCTTGGTCGGCTTGCTGCCGAACAACTTGCTGAAGAAACCTGGCTCGTCGTCTTTCTTCTCGGCTTTTTCGGCCAGGTTGATGTAGTACAGGCCCAGGCTGCGGTTGATGTCTTCAACGCGCCATTCGCCGTGCTCCAGCGCGCGGCCGACACTCGACCAGGCGCGGTCCAGGTCTTCACCCAGGTTGAGCACCACGTTGCCGCTGCCGTCTTCGCTGAGGCTGACGCGGCTAGGTGTGTCAAAGCTACCGGCGGCGAGCAGGGAGACGGAGCCGCCCTTCTCGGAAATACGGCTCATGCTGGCGAGCATTTCGTCGACCAGGGCAGCGTCCACGCCGGTGTTGACCGAACGTGGGGTGAAGTCGACGTTGGCGGTGCTGCCGGCAGGACGCTCGGCGCTGACTACGTAGACTTCACTGGTGTTGCGTTGCACGCCTGGCTCGATACGCACGCGGATGCGGGCTTCGCTGTCATTGGCTACGCCACCGGCCTGCAGGCGCTTGGCCATGGATGCCGACAGTTCGCTGGTGTGCTGCCACGCGGTGGTGAATTCACCGGTCTGCGGGCGTTGTTCGTCAATGCGGAAACCGTTGTCCTGGAAGAACTGGACCGCCACCGGCCAGACTTCGGCAGGTGGGCGCTGGGCCATGACCCAACGGGTGTCGCCGCTCTTCTGCAGGCTGTAGTCGCTGGCGTCGGCCACGGCCGACAACGGCTGTGGACGCGGCACTTCGTATTCACCCTTGACGGTGTCGTCGGCCACGTTGCGCGGAATCGGCAGCAACGGGTCAAGGCGCTTGGCGACATTGACGTCCGACGGCAATTTCATCGGGGCGGTTTGTTGGGCTTCCAGGTAATCGCTACCGCGGTCGCGGAAGTAGCCTTCCGGGCCCCAGATCCAACCGCAGCCACTGGTGCTGGAGATAATCAAGGCAAGTGCGGAAAGTCCGGCCAATCGCTTCATGCGTAGTGCTTCCTCAATTAAACCAGGACGCCGGACTGGCGCAGGGCCTGTCGCAGCGGTTCGTGACAGGCTTCGCTGAGCCAGGTGAGCGGCAGACGGATACCGTCCGGCATCAGGCCCATCTCATGCAGCGCCCATTTCACGGGGATAGGGTTGGATTCGATAAACAGGGTTTTGTTGAGCGGTGCCAGTTGTTCGTGGATCGCCCGGGCCTTGACCGCATCACCGGCGATGGCCGCGGCACACAGCTCGCTCATGGCGCGCGGTGCAACGTTGGCAGTCACCGAGATGTTGCCTTTGCCGCCCAGCAGGATCAGCTCGACCGCCGTGGCGTCGTCACCGGAGTACACCAGGAAGTCGCTGCTGACGCCGGCCAGGATGTCCTTGGCGCGCTGCAGGTCACCGGTGGCTTCCTTGATACCGATGATGTTCGGTACGGTGGACAGGCGGATCACGGTCTCGGCCTTCATGTCGCAGGCGGTGCGACCGGGTACGTTGTAGAGGATCTGCGGGATATCGACCGCTTCGGCAACGGCGCGGAAGTGCAGGTACAGGCCTTCCTGGGTCGGCTTGTTGTAGTACGGCGTCACCAGCAGGCAGGCATCGGCGCCGGCTTTCTTGGCGTTGCTGGTCAATTCGATCGCTTCGCGGGTCGAATTGGCGCCCGTGCCGGCGATGACAGCAATGCGCCCTGCAACGCGCTTGACCACGAACTCGATCACTTCGATGTGTTCTTCCACATCCAGTGTGGCCGATTCACCTGTGGTGCCGACCGCCACGATGGCGTTGGTGCCCTCTTGCAGGTGGAAGTCCACCAGTTTGCCCAGGCTGTCCCAGTCGAGATTACCTTGTGCATCCATGGGTGTGACCAGTGCCACCATACTGCCCGCAATCATGCAACCGCTCCTGCCGGAAAAAGAGAGCGGTAATGGTACTGGCGCCAAGATGCTTGTACAAGCGAAGTACCGCCTGAGGATGCGTTCTGGATCAACTTAGTTCGCAGCAGCGCCATCATTCGGCCAAAGCGGGGTTTGATGAAGCTGATTACGTAATGAAAACGCCACCTCCTAGCCCTTGGCGATGGTTTTCGCTACCCTTCATCCTTTGATTGATACCGCTTGCATCGTATCGACCGCTCATCGCTTTAGGAAGGCTGCATGTCCACCCCCACAGTCCGCGAACAATTCCTTGTCATCAGTGCCCTCGGCGCCAACCCCATGGAGCTGACTAACGTCCTGTGCCGCGCCAGCCATGAAAACCGCTGCGCCGTCGTGACCTCCCGCCTGACCCGCCATGGCGAGTGCAGTGCGCTGGTCCTGCAGATTTCCGGGACCTGGGATGCCCTGGCCCGCCTTGAAACCGGTTTACCGGGTTTGGCGAAGAAGCATGACTTCACGGTCAACGTGGTGCGCAGCGCCGCCCTGGAAAACCGTCCGCAGGCCCTGCCCTACGTGGCCTATGTCAGTTCGGCCTACCGCTCGGACATCGTCAACGAGCTGTGCCAGTTCTTTATCGACCACAACGTCGAGCTGGAAAACCTGACCTGCGACACCTATCAGGCTCCGCAGACCGGCGGCACCATGCTCAACGCCACCTTTACCGTGACCTTGCCGGCCGGCGTACAGATCAGTTGGCTGCGCGACCAGTTCCTGGATTTCGCCGATGCCCTGAACCTCGACGCACTGATCGAGCCTTGGCGCCCACAGAACCCTATGTAAGGAAGTCTTCATGTCTGTAGTGATCGACCAACCGGTAGCCGACTTCGAAGCCCAGGCCACCAGCGGGCAAACCTTCAGCCTCGCCGGGCTCAAGGGCAAGCAAGTGGTGATCTACTTCTACCCGAAAGACAGCACCCCGGGCTGCACCACTGAAGGCCAGGGCTTCCGTGACCAGCATGCTGCGTTCAAGGCGGCCAACACCGAGGTGTTTGGCGTGTCCCGGGACAGCGTGAAGTCCCACGAGAACTTCAAGGCCAAGCAGGAATTCCCCTTTGAGCTGATCAGCGACAAGGACGAAGCGGTTTGCCAGCTGTTTGATGTGATCAAGCTGAAGAAGCTGTATGGCAAGGAATACCTGGGTGTTGATCGCAGCACCTTCCTGATCGACAAGAATGGCGTACTGCGCCAGGAATGGCGCGGTGTGAAAGTGCCAGGCCATGTGGATGCAGTGCTCGAAGCGGCGCAGGCGCTGAACCAGGCTTGATTCACCTGCTGGCTTTGAAATAGCTATCGCAGGCAAGCCAGCTCCCACCTGTGATCATTGTTCGACAGGACAACTCAGTCAATGTGGGAGCCGGGCTTGCCCGCGATGAGGCCCTGCACCGGCACCACAAATATCAGAGTAACGGCGCCACCACCGGCTCCTGCCGAGGCCAGGCATCCAGCACCGCCTTGAACAGCGTCGCCAGGGGAATCGCAAAGAACACCCCCCAGAAGCCCCACAACCCGCCAAACAACAACACCGCACAGATGATCGCCACCGGATGCAGGTTCACCGCCTCGGAGAACAGCAGCGGCACCAGCACGTTGCCGTCCAGCACCTGGATGATGCCGTACACCGCCATCAGGTAGATGAACTGATCACTCCAGCCCCACTGGAACAGCGCGATCAACATCACCGGCACCGTCACCACCACCGCGCCAACGTATGGCACCACCACTGAAACCCCCACCAGCAGCGCCAACAGGGCAGCGTAGTTAAGCCCCAGCGCGACAAAACCGATGTAAGTGACACCACCGCAGATAAAGATCTCGATAACCTTGCCGCGGATGTAGTTGGCAATCTGCCGGTTCATTTCCTCGGCGACCCGGGTAATCAGCGCACGCTCACGGGGCAGATAGCCACGCACCCAGCGACCGATCATCTCGCGGTCCTTGAGGAAGAAAAACACCAGGATCGGCACCAGTACCAGGTAGATCATGATGTTGACCAGCAGCGGCAAGCTCGAAAGGGAAAAGGTCAGCGCCCACTGTCCGAACTTTCCGATTTCGCCGCGAGCCACCTCAATGGCCTGCAGCACCTGCTCGTCCGACACCAGGTGCGGATAGCGCTCAGGCAACAGCAGCAGCAATGACTGCCACTTGGCGAGCATGCCCGGTAGCTCGTTGAACAAGGTGATCAACTGGTGCCACAGCAAAGGCACCACGATCACGATAAATACCAGCAACAGCCCCATGAACAAGGCAAATACCAGACCCACCGCTGCCCCACCCGGCAAGCGCAGACGCTCCAGGATGGAGACCAGGCCTTGCATCAGGTACGCCAGCACCATCCCCGCCAGTACCGGCGCCAGCATGCCGCCCAAAGTGAGCACGGCCGTAAAGGCAAGAAATAGCAGGACGGCCAGCACCACGGCTTCTTCGTCGGAGAAGTAGCGCTGAATCCAGTCACGTAACACTTTGAACATCAATAAACCTCAGGCGATAAGGACAGCATATTCAAGCGATTCAGGCCTTGCGCAACCAGTAACGATAGACGCCCGCTTCGTCTTCTTCATGCAGCAGGGTGTGGCCGGCCAGCTTGGCAAACGTACGAAAGTCCCGCTGGGAGCCAGCGTCCGTGGCGATCACCTTGAGCACCGCGCCGCTGGCCAGCCGATTGAGCTCCAGCTTGGCCTTGAGCAACGGCAGCGGGCAGTTAAGGCCACTGGCATCCAGTTCGGCATCGAAGGCTACAGCGTCGGTCATGGTCTAACTCCGGGTGGGCGTCGAGGGCGCTTAGAATATCTGGTCCGAAGCTCAGTGTCCGGCTACAGTAAGCTCTTTGTCGAAAGGCTTTGTGCATGACTTTTTTGCGCCCTACCCTGCTGACGCTGGCTTGCCTGCTTGCCTCTCCAGGCTTCGCCGACGACCTGCCGTCACTTGGCGACGCCAGTTCTGCCATTGTTTCGCCAAAACAGGAATACGATCTGGGTCGGGCATGGCTGGCCTACCTGCGTGGCCAGGTCTCGCAACTCAACGACCCGCAGCTCAAGGATTACGTCGAATCCAGCGTTTATAAGCTGGTGGAAACCAGCCAGGTCAATGACCGGCGCCTGGAATTCATTCTGATCAACAGCCCGCAGTTGAACGCCTTTGCCGCACCGGGCGGCATCGTCGGGGTCAACGGCGGCCTGTTCCTCAACGCCCAGACCGAAGGCGAATATGCCTCGGTACTGGCCCACGAACTGGCTCACTTGTCCCAACGTCACTTCGCACGAGGCGTGGAAGCACAGCAGCGCATGCAGATCCCGATGATGGCTGCGCTGCTCGGCGGCATCATCGCTGCCGCCGCTGGCGCAGGCGATGCGGGCATTGCCGCGATCGCCGGCAGCCAGGCCGCCGCGATCCAGGAGCAACGGCGCTTTTCACGGCAAAACGAGCAAGAGGCTGACCGCATCGGCATTCTCAACCTGGAGAAAGCCGGCTACGACCCACGGTCCATGCCAACCATGTTCGAGCGCTTGATGCGCCAGTACCGTTTCGATGCCAAGCCGCCTGAATTCCTGCTGACTCACCCGGTAACCGAATCGCGGATCGCCGACACCCGCAACCGTGCGGAGCAAGCCAAGCTGGGTGGCATTGAGGACAGCCTGCGCTATCAACTGATCCGTGCTCGAGTGCAACTGTATTACGAAGACACCCCGGGGCTGGCCGCCAAACGTTTCCAGGCCCAGCTGGATGAAAATCCGAAGAACGATATCGCGCGTTATGGCCTCGCCATCGCTCAGATCAAGGGTGCCCAGTTCAACCTGGCCCGGGAAAACCTCAAGCCGCTGCTGGCCAAGGCGCCCAACGACATCACCTACAACCTGGCGCAGATCGAGCTGGACATGACCAACAATCGCCTGCCGGATGCCCAGCAGCGTACGGACCGAATGTTGACGCAATATCCAGGCAACTATCCGCTGAACCAGGTTCGTGTGGATCTGCTGCTCAAGCAGAACCGCAACGCTGACGCGGAAAAAGCCCTGGAAGGATTGTTGAAGTCTCGCCCGGACGATCCGGACGTCTGGTACCAGGTTGCGGAAACCCGTGGCTTGTCGGGCAATATCATCGGCCTGCATCAGGCCCGGGCCGAGTACTTCGCGCTGGTGGGAGATTTCAAGCAGGCCATCCAGCAATTGGATTTCGCCAAGCGTCGCGCCGGCAGCAACTTCCCGCTTTCGTCACGTATCGACGCACGCCAGCGTGAACTGATCGACCAGGAACGCATGGTCAAAGACATGATGGGCTAAACCTTTCAGCCACAAAAAAGCCCCGCTCTCGAACATCGAGAGCGGGGCTTTTTATTGGACTAGCGGATTACTCGGCCAGTTTGAAGGTAATGAAGCTGGCACGCCCCTGACGCAGGACGCGCATCGACACCGAACGGTTCTTCGGCAGCGCCTTGGCGATGTCGGTGAACTCTTTGGTGGAGTTGATAGCCTGGTTGTTCAGGTGGGTGATGACATCACCTGGTTGCAGGCCGATCAGGGAGGCAGGACCGTCCTGGACTTCCTTGATCACTACACCGCTCTTGAGGTCGAAGCTCTTTTTCTGTTCGTCGGTCAACTCGACTACGGCAATGCCCAGGCGATTGCTGCTGCGCTCGGCACCTGGCTTGCTGTTGCCCAGCGCATCCAGCGCCGCGCCTTCTTCCGGGATCGCACCGACGGTCAGTTCGACGTTCTGGCGCTTGCCGTCACGAATCACTTCCAGCTTGGCCTTGCTGCCGGCCTTGAGCGCGCCCACCAGGTGTGGCAAGTCCGCAGACATGACGATCGGCTGGCCGTTCATGCTCAAGATCACGTCACCGACTTGCAGGCCACCTTTGGCAGCAGGGCCATCGTCCTGTATCTGCGCGACCAGGGCTCCGGCCGGCTTGTCGAGACCGAAGGATTCAGCCAGGTCCTTGTTCACTTCCTGGATCACCACCCCCAGCCAGCCGCGGCTGACTTTACCACCGGTTTTCAGCTGGTTCGAAACGTCCATGGCCACGTCGATCGGAATCGCGAACGAAACGCCCATGAAACCACCGGAGCGGGTGTAGATCTGCGAGTTGATGCCAACGACTTCACCCGCCAAGTTGAACAACGGACCGCCGGAGTTGCCCGGGTTGATCGGCACGTCGGTCTGGATGAACGGCACGTAGTTTTCGTTCGGCAGGCTGCGACCGATGGCGCTGACGATACCCTGGGTCACAGTATGGTCAAAACCAAACGGCGAACCGATGGCGACGACCCATTGGCCGGCTTTCAGGTCCTGGGATTTGCCCAGTTTCAGCACCGGCAGGTCCTTGCCTTCGATTTTCAGCAGGGCAACGTCGGAACGTGGGTCGGTGCCCACCAGCTTGGCTTTCAGCTCACTGCGGTCCGCCAGGCGCACCAGGATCTCGTCGGCGTCGGCAATCACGTGGTTGTTGGTGAGGATGTAGCCGTCAGGCGAGATGATGAAGCCCGAGCCCAGGGACTGGGCCTCACGCTGGCCGCCACCACCGCCACGCGGCGTGCGCGGCTGGGGCATGCCGCGTTCGAAGAACTCCCGCAGCATCGGCGGCAGGCCTTCCAGGTCGGGCATCTGCTGGTTGGAGACCTTACGATCCGGCAGCTTCTGCGTAGTACTGATGTTCACCACGGCAGGCGACGCCTGCTCCACCAGTTGGGTGAAGTCAGGCAGCTCGGCCGCTTGCGCGGTAACGGCCTGACCCAGCACCAGCACCGTGGCGACTATGGATAGGTAAGACTTCAAACGTGGTATCGACATACAGCTCCCGTTACGACGAGCAGGGTTGAGCGACAGGGTTCAATAAACGCCGAAAAACTGCGACCGACATTTTTGTTCCGCGAACAAAACAAGGCCAGGGCCGTTAAGCCCTG
Source organism: Pseudomonas sp. SDO5522_S412 (assembly GCF_054071215.1). NCBI lineage: Bacteria > Pseudomonadati > Pseudomonadota > Gammaproteobacteria > Pseudomonadales > Pseudomonadaceae > Pseudomonas > Pseudomonas sp. SDO5522_S412. The sequence goes on from NZ_JBSVWQ010000038.1 coordinate 18,866, forward strand.
ACCTATAAAAAACATAGGGGATATTAGCAAGTGAAAAAAATGATCCAGACATTTCATGCTCTCGGCAGAGGCAGGCATCGACTATCTCCTGCGCAACATTGAAATATCAGGATGAACATAGGATTAACAACTCAAGGCTTGGCGGGCACGGTGCCACTGCGTAGTGACAGCGCAATTCGCTCGGCGGTGCCAATCGGGATCTCGCCGACGACGGTCACCATCACCTCGCCTTCCAGGGTATTCAACCGCCGTGAAACGGCGACTGTCGGGCCCAACTGGGTGCGGGTCTCGTTTACGGTCGCACCGTTAAGCGGCTCCAGGAATACCGAAAAACGCGCCAGACCATCGTCATACATCAGACTGCTGACGGTTACCTTGGTGTGGGAGTCTTTATGGGCACTGCTGTTGACCAGCTGAAAGCCTGGTGGCAACCAGTCGAGGCGCCAATCCTGAGGGATCTCGACCTCCGGGGCCTTGGCGTTGGTCACCGCCACCGGCGTGCATTCGCCACTGGGCTGCAAATCACGATCGTCAGGCACCGATGTATTGAGCTGGGTGAACTGGAAACGCTCCAGCAACTGGCCCTGGTCGTTAAGCAACAATGACTTCAATGGCAGCGCAGTTTCACGATCCAGATGCAGCTCAAAACCATAACGGTATTGATCGCGGGGGGTCACGGAGACGATCACCGCATTCCGACCGGCCACGCGCGATTTGCCGATGACGGCAAGATCGTAGAACGCTTTGAGTTTTTGCGGATCAAGGGTACGCGCAGAGGTATTGGGGGAGCCCCCAAGCCCGGCAACCAGCGTGCCGCTCACGCATTGGGTACGGCCATCGACGCGCAGGACTTCCTGGGCAGAACCATCGAGCTGCAAAAGCCGCTCACGGACCTGACCATTCTGGACACGATGCCAGATGTCATGGGTAGAAAAACTACCGTTACGCTCGTAGATGAAGGTGCCCTGAAAGCTTTGCTGCTGCTCCGCCCGCCCAAGACGCGTCAGCCAGTCTTGGGCTTCATCGGCATGGGCGGGGACTGCAAACCAGCCACTGAGCAAAAGCGCAAGGAGCGGTATGGCGCGCATAAAGCTCCTTGGCGGACTAGCGGTTTTCCAGGCTTGCAGCGCGAGCGTAAGGCAGAGCGCTTTCAGTGCCTTTCAAGGCCGATTCCTGTGCGTGTTGGCGCAGGTAGCCTGGAAGACGCTGATCCTGCCAGCCGGATTGCCCTTGAAGTACACCGTTGGCCATAGGCCCGGTGGTATCGGAGCTTTCCTTGTAGCCGGCCAGTACGGCTGGACCCTTGACCTGCGGGCCGGCCATGACCGGTTGCTGGGTCTGTTGGGCCAGTTCGGCACCGGCGATTTCGTCCTGGTTGTACAGGCGGACACCTGCCAATACAGCGACGGTCACCGAAGCAGCGACTGCCAGACGGCCCAGGCTACGCCAAGGACCGCGAGCAGCTTTTGCCGGAACGGCTTCATCAGCCAGTGCAGCAGAAACGGCCGCAGCAATATCCAGACGAGGGATTAGAAGATCCTTGTGCATCACCGCCCGAGCGACTTGGTAACGAGACCAGGTATCACGGGTTTCGGCATCATCAAATGCATTAAGCACTCGACGAAGTTCCAGTTCATCCGCTTCGTTATCCATCACTGCGGACAGCGATTCCTGCAGGGCATCACGACTCATGGCGGTTCCTCTCTTGGCTGTCGCCGCTGTCTCAGTTTTCCTGCAACAACGGCTGCAGGGCTTTATCGATGGCTTCCCGAGCCCGGAAGATCCGGGAGCGTACGGTACCCACCGGACATTGCATGACGCTCGCAATGTCTTCGTAACTCAGACCATCGAATTCACGTAAAGTTAACGCCGTACGCAAATCTTCTGGCAGTTGTTGAATAGTGCGATGGACGGTTCCTTCGATCTCGTCGCGCAGCAATGCACGCTCCGGCGACTCGAGATCCTTGAGGCCGTGATCACCATCATAAAATTCAGCATCTTCCGAACTAACATCACTATCCGGCGGGCGGCGACCGCGAGAAACCAGATAGTTCTTCGCCGTGTTAATGGCGATGCGATACAGCCACGTGTAAAACGCACTGTCACCGCGGAAATTACCGAGTGCACGGTACGCCTTGATAAAGGCTTCCTGTGCAACGTCCTGCGCTTCATGGGTGTCGTGCACAAACCGCACGATCAACCCGAGAATTTTGTGCTGGTATTTCAGCACTAGCAGATCAAATGCCCGCTTGTCGCCGCGTTGAACGCGCTCGACCAGCTGCTGATCCTCTTCCTGGGTTAGCATGAACACTCCTCGTTGTACTTGAAGGAGGCTTGCATAACTAATCGATCAGGCTTGCAAACATAGACTCGGACTTTTCGCAAAAGTTCTCCCCCTCCAAGCAAGTTTCCGGCGCGCACTGATTTGGCACACACGAAAAACGCAGCGCGGGCAATGCCGGCTGCGCGAATAATCTGTCGCCAGTTTCCTGACGCGCCTGACACAGACGCGGCTCAGCAAATCCAGCGTGTTCCCAGCTTTCGGGCATCCTGCTATTGAGTCGGGGCCTATGCAAAAAGTTCCCATCCCAATCGCTGTCCGTTTCATGAAAGCCGTGCAGTTCGTTGCCCGTAGTCTCACAATGCCACGAATGCCCGGCTATTGTGCCGCTCCCCCCCTCTATATACTAGTGGGCCGTGTCACCCTTTGATTCGCCGATCCAGGCGTCCTGTTTGCGCCCCCCTACGGATCGCTTTTTGCGGAATCCTTCAAATGAGCCAACAGTTTCAACACGATGTCCTGGTGATTGGCAGCGGCGCTGCGGGCTTGAGCCTTGCACTGACCCTGCAGGGCCACCTGCGCATAGCCGTACTGAGCAAGGGCGACCTCGCCAATGGCTCGACGTTCTGGGCCCAGGGCGGTGTCGCCGCGGTGCTCGATGACACCGACACCGTGCAATCCCACGTCGAAGACACCCTGAATGCCGGCGGCGGCCTGTGCAATGAAGAAGCGGTGCGCTTCACCGTCGAGCATAGCCGCGAAGCCATCCAGTGGCTGATCGACCAGGGCGTGCCCTTCACCCGCGACGAACATTCCGGCACCGACGACGGCGGCTTCGAGTTCCACCTGACCCGCGAAGGCGGCCACAGCCATCGGCGGATCATCCATGCCGCCGACGCCACCGGCGCCGCGATCTTCAAGACCCTGCTCGCCCAGGCCCGGCAACGCCCCAACATCGAACTGCTGGAACAGCGGGTCGCCGTCGACCTGATCACCGAAAAGCGCCTTGGCCTGCCGGGCGAACGCTGCCTCGGCGCCTACGTGCTCAACCGGGCCAGCGGCGAAGTCGACACCTACGGCGCGCGCTTCACCATTCTCGCCTCGGGCGGCGCAGCGAAGGTCTACCTCTATACCAGCAACCCCGACGGCGCCTGCGGTGACGGCATTGCCATGGCCTGGCGTTCGGGCTGCCGGGTGGCGAACCTGGAATTCAACCAGTTCCACCCCACTTGCCTGTATCACCCGCAGGCCAAGAGCTTCCTGATCACCGAAGCCCTGCGCGGCGAAGGCGCACACCTGAAGCTGCCCAACGGCGAACGTTTCATGCAGCGCTTCGACCCACGAGCAGAACTGGCCCCGCGGGACATCGTCGCCCGGGCCATCGACCATGAAATGAAGCGCCTGGGCATCGACTGCGTCTACCTGGACATCAGCCACAAGCCCGAAGCCTTCATCAAGACCCATTTCCCGACGGTCTACGAGCGCTGCCTGGCGTTCAATATCGACATCACCAAGGGCCCGATCCCGGTCGTCCCGGCGGCGCACTACACCTGCGGCGGCGTGATGGTCGACCAGAACGGCCGCACCGACGTGCCCGGCCTGTACGCCATTGGCGAAACCAGCTTCACCGGCCTGCACGGCGCCAACCGCATGGCCAGCAATTCGTTGCTGGAGTGTTTCGTGTACGCCCGCTCCGCCGCCGCCGACATCCTTGAACAGCTGCCGCGCATCCCGGTGCCGGCCGCCCTGCCCCGCTGGGACGCCAGCCAGGTGACCGATTCGGACGAAGACGTGATCATCGCCCACAACTGGGACGAGTTGCGGCGCTTCATGTGGGACTACGTGGGCATCGTGCGCACCAACAAGCGCCTGGCGCGGGCGCAGCACCGGGTTCGACTGTTGCTGGATGAGATCGACGAGTTCTACAGCAACTATAAAGTCAGCCGCGACCTGATCGAGCTGCGCAACCTGGCCCAGGTGGCGGAACTGATGATCCGCTCGGCCATGGAGCGCAAGGAAAGCCGGGGATTGCATTACACCCTCGACTACCCGCAAATGCTGCCCGAAGCGCGCGACACTATTCTGGTGCCAACCACCTACGGCGGCTGAACTTCAAGCGTACCCGCAGGCGCCGATGCACATCGGTAGCCTGCGAATCCCGTGGCACGCAGATCGAACGCACCCGCCAGTCACCCTGCACCCGAAAGCGCAGCACCACGATCAACGGCAACGCCAGACTGTCGGGGCGCAGTTGCACGCTGTGCCAGCCACGCGCGGCGCTCCACAACTGCCAGCCATCCTCGTCGCGGCGCAGGCCACGGATCGACGAACGGTGAGTCAGCAGGATATGACGCGGCAATACCCAACCGGCATGGGCCAGGCACAACAAGGCGCCAAAGGCTCCGAACCACGGGGACACATCGAGAAACCACAGCGCACCCAGTGCGAACGCCTGGGCGAAAAGATAAGCCGCCAGCAACTGCCCGGAGGCGTGCCAGCGGCATTCGAACGTATTACTTGGGCTGGACACGATCCAGAATCATCCGAACCATGCGCTGCAGCTCCGGGTCTTCCGATTCGGCGCGTTCCATGAACCAGCCGAACATGTCCTGATCCTCGCATTCCAGCAGCTTGCGGTAGCAGTCGCGGTCGACGTCGTTGAGGTGCGGATAGACCTCCCTGACGAACGGTACCAGCAACACGTCCAGTTCAAGCATGCCGCGGCGGCTGTGCCAGTAGAGGCGATTGAGTTCTACATCTTCGACCATGGAGCGCTCCTCAAATAGAGCGCAAGTATACAGGCCGAAGCTGCCTGGAACAGTCGGCTTTGGTCGGCCATACGGAAACTATCCATTTGCCGGGCGCCCCTCTATGATGCACTCATGACTTTTTAACCTGCGATGACCCATGGCTGACTCTGCTTTTTTCTGCCCCCTGTCCCACGAAGGCGTTCTCGCCGTCCGCGGTTCCGACGCTGCCAAGTTCCTCCAGGGACAACTGACCTGCAACCTTAACTACCTGAGTGACACCCAGGCCAGCCTGGGCGCGCGCTGCACCCAGAAAGGGCGCATGCAGTCGAGCTTCCGCATCCTGCTGCAAGGCGATGGCGTGTTGCTGGCCATGGCCACCGAACTGCTGGAGCCACAACTGGCGGACCTGAAAAAGTACGCCGTGTTCTCCAAATCCAAACTCACCGACGAAAGCGCTGCCTGGGCGCGTTTCGGTGTGTCGGATGCCGATCAGGTACTGGCCGGCCTCGGCCTCCAACTACCCGCCGAGACCGACAGCGTGGTGCGCAGCGACGACCTGATCGCCATCCGCGTATCGCCGGGCCGTGCCGAACTCTGGGCCCCCGCCGCCCAAGCTCAAACCCTGCACAGCCAACTCGCCGCACAATTGAACGAAGGTGAACTGAACCAATGGCTGCTGGGCCAGATCCGTGCCGGTATCGGCCAGGTCATGCCCCAGACCCGCGAACTGTTCATCCCGCAGATGCTCAACCTGCAAGCCGTCGGCGGCGTCAGCTTCAAGAAAGGCTGCTACACCGGCCAGGAAATCGTCGCGCGCATGCAGTATTTGGGCAAACTCAAGCGTCGCCTGTATCGCCTGAGCCTGAATGCCGGCGAGCTGCCTGAGCCCGGCACCCCACTGTTCTCCCCGAATCACAATAGTGCCATCGGCGAGGTGGTGATTGCCGCCCGTGCCGATCAGGCGATTGAACTTCTAGCGGTGCTGCAAGCCGAAGCAGCAGAGAGTGGCGATGTGCATGTAGGCACGCTGGAAGGCCCCGGCCTTCAGCTGCTCGACCTGCCCTACCAGCTGGACCGTGATCGCGAGATCCAGCGCTGATCGTCGTACCTTTTTGCTACACCCTAGAGATCTTGAATGAACAAGCTGGCGGAAAAAGTCCAACAGGCGTTGGTTGTGGCCATCGATAACGATGACCTGGTTCTGCCAACGCTGCCGGAAGTGGCCCTGAACATTCGCCAGGCCGCCGAAGACCCGGACATCAGCATCAGCCATCTGAGCAAAGTGATCGGCCGCGACACCGCCTTGTCGGCGCGGCTGATCAAAGTGGTCAACAGCCCCCTGTTGCGCGCGACCCAGGAAGTCACCGACCTGCACACCGCCATCACCCGCCTGGGCACCAACTACAGCAGCAACCTGGCGATCGGCCTGGTGATGGAACAGATCTTCCACGCCCGTTCCGAGGTGGTCGAACAGAAGATGCGCGATGTCTGGCGGCGCAGCCTGGAAGTGGCCGGCGTGAGCTATGCGTTGTGCCGCAACCACAGCCAGTTGAAGCCTGACCAGGCGGCGCTGGGTGGGCTGGTGCACCAGATTGGCGTGCTACCGATCCTGACCTTCGCCGAAGATCACTATGAACTGCTGTCCGATCCGGTCAGCCTCAATCACGTGATTGAAAGCATCCACCCGTTGCTGGGGGACAAGCTGCTGCGGCGCTGGGACTTCCCGGAAATGCTGGTGAACCTGCCGGCGCAGTACATGAACCTTGAGCGCGACTCCGAGCGCCTGGACTATATCGACCTGGTGCAGGTCGCCGTGTTGTATTGCCACCGCGACACTGACCACCCGCTGGCCAGCGTGCCGATATTGACGGTACCTGCGATCAAGAAGCTGCGACTCGACCCCTACAGCGACACCTTGCGCGCCGAGCTGGATGAAGCACGGTCGATGTTCTACTGATTACCCCGCGATAAAACTGACCCGCACTTTCAACCCCGCCAACTCTCCGTCATGCAAGCTGATCTGCGCCAGGTGTGCCCGGCAGATCTCGCCAACAATCGCCAACCCCAAGCCCGCCCCCAAGCCCTGCTGGCTGCGCCGATAGAAGCGCTCGAACACTCGGTCCCGCTCATCCAGCGGGATGCCCGGGCCGTCATCTTCCACCTCAAGTACCGCCGGCGCCGTGACCCGCAAGATCACGTTGCCGCCCGGGGGCGTGTGGGCCAGGGCGTTGTCCACCAGGTTGCTCAACAACTCGTTCAACAAGGTGGGCTCGCCCCGCAGCCACACCGGTTCATCCGCCTCCAGCGCCAGGGCCACGCCACGCGCATGGGCCAGCGGCGCCATGGCCATGCCCAGCTCACGAGCCAACTGGCTCAGGTCCAGCAACTGGGCCCCGCCTTCGGCAATCGCCCGGGCGCCGTTTTCGATGCGCGCCAGCGAGAGCAATTGATTGGCCAGGTGAGTCAGGCGATCAGTGCCCTGGGCTGCGGTTTCCAGGGTGGTGCGCCAGGTAGCCGGGTCTTCGGCACGCAGGCCAAGCTCCAAGCGTGCCTTGAGCGCTGCCAACGGAGTGCGCAGCTCATGGGCGGCATCGGCAATAAACTGTGCCTGGCGCTCGAACTGCCCGCGCAGGCGTTCGGTGAAATGGTTGAGCGCATGTACCAGCGGGCCCAATTCATGCTGCACCTCCACCAGCGGCAATGGCCGCAGGTCATCGGGCTGACGCTCTTCCACGGCCGTGCGCAAGCGCTCCAACGGCCGCAGCGCCGCACTCACGGCAAAGAACACCAACAACAATGCACCGATGGCCAGCATCCCCAGGCGCAGCAAGGTATCGGCCATCAGGCTGCGCGCCATCGCCACCCGCGCTTCGTCGGTTTCGGCCACGCGGATTTCCGCCATGCCGTTCATGTTCGGTTCGGAGACTGCCTTGAGCAGGCTGACCACTCTCACGTTCTGGCCCTGATACCTGGCGTTATAAAAGCGCGCCAGCGCCGGATAGTCATCGGTGCGTGGAGTGCCCGGCGGCGGGCCCGGCAGGTTTTCGTAGCCGGAAATCAGCTTCTGGTGAATATCGTTGACCTGGTAGTAGATCCGCCCGGCGCTGTCGTAGGCGAACGTATCCAGGGCGACGTAGGGCACATCGGCACTCAAGGTGCCGTCGCGGTGGGACAGGCCGGCCGCAATGGTCCGCGCCGAGGCCAACAGCGTGCGGTCGTAAGCCGTGTCCGCCGCCTCGCGCCCATTCCAGTAAGCGCTCAAGCCGCTGGCAATCATCAACACCACCAGCAACAGCGCCAGGTTCCACAGCAGGCGCCAGCGCAGGCTGCTGGGCTTATGCATCGCGGGCTTCCAGCAGGTACCCCAGGCCACGGAAGGTGACGATGGCCACAGGCTGGCCATCGAGTTTCTTGCGCAGGCGGTGCACGTAGATTTCGATGGCATCGGGGCTGGCCTCTTCATCCAGGCCAAACACCTGGGAGGCCAGTTGCTCCTTGCTCATCACCCGGCCAGGACGCGCGATCAGCGCCTCAAGCACCGCCTGCTCGCGGGAGGTCAACGTCAGCAATTCGCCGCCCAGGGTGAAGCGCCGCGTGTCCAGGTCGTAAATCAGCACACCACACGCCTGTTGCCGCTCACCGCCCAGCACGCTACGGCGCAGCAGCGCCTTGACCCGGGCTTCCAGCTCCGTCAGTTCGAACGGCTTGGCCAGGTAGTCATCCGCGCCCAGGTTGAGGCCATGCACGCGGTCCTTCACATCACTGCGTGCGGTCAACATCAACACCGGCAGATTTTTCCCACGGGCCCGCAGGCGCGCCAATACTTCGAAACCGTCCATGCGCGGCAGGCCCACATCGAGAATCGCCACCGCGTATTCCTCGCTGCTCAAGGCCAGGTCCGCCGCCACTCCATCGTGCAACACGTCGACGGTCAAACCCGTGCTCTTGAGCGCCTGGGCGACACTTTCGGCTAGCTGCAGATGGTCTTCGACCAGAAGGACACGCATGGGTTTTTACCTCGTTCGGGGGTGGTGGGCGCCACGCTTTGCCGGGGAGTTTACAGGCGCGGCCTGCGCTGTGAAGCCCGAAAACATTGAAAGGCGACTGAAAGGTTAGTGAAAGCTTCGCCCTTTAGCATCCAGCCACGGTGGGTTTCGCCTGCCGAGCTATTTCACCCATAGCGCCCGAAAAACGCCTCGAAGCGTTTTCGCCAAAATAAGAACAATAACGGAGTACACCCACGATGCTGCGCACACAGCCGCCTGCTCGTTCTTCTCGTATCACCCAGACCGCCCTTGCCAGTGCCGCCGCCCTCGCCGGCTTTTCGCCCGCAGGCCAGGCCGCCTTTTTCGAGAACAGCACCGCCACCCTCGAAACCCGCAACATGTACTTCAACCGCGACTTTCGCGACGGCACCAGCGCACAACAATCCAAGCGCGACGAGTGGGCCCAGGGCTTCATGCTCAACCTGCAGTCGGGCTATACCGACGGTACCGTCGGCTTCGGCGTGGATGCGCTGGGCATGCTCGGGGTCAAGCTCGACTCCAGCCCCGACCGCACCGGCACCGGGCTGTTGCCGACCCACGACGACGGCCGCGCCGCCAACGAATATTCCAAACTCGGCCTGACCGGCAAAGTGAAGATCTCCGCCACCGAGCTGAAGATCGGCGCGCTGATCCCCGAATTGCCGATCCTCAAGCCCAACGACGGGCGCATCCTGCCGCAGATGTTTGAAGGCGGCCTGCTCAGTTCCAGGGAATTCAAGAACCTGGTGTTCACCGGCGGCCGCCTGAACAAGGCCAAGGACCGCGACGACACCAACTACGAAGACATCGGCCTCAACAACAAAAACAGCCGCTTCCTCAGCGGCGCCACCGGCAAGCATTTCGACTTCGGCGGCGTGGACTACAAGTTCGCCGACAAGATCACCGGTAGCTACCACTTCGCCCAACTCGACGACGTGTACCGCCAGCATTTCCTCGGCCTCGTGGCCTCGCGCCCGATGGGCCCCGGCACCTTCGGCGCCGACCTGCGCCTGGCCGTCAGTGACGACACCGGCGCGGCGCGCGGCGGCAAGATCGACAACACCTCCCTCAACGGCCTCTTCAGCTATGCCCTCAATGGCCATAAGCTCAGCGCCGGTTACCAGCACATGTCCGGCGACAGCGCCTTTCCCTACGTGGACGGTAGCGATCCTTACCTTGTCAACTTCGTGCAGATCAACGACTTTGCCGGCGCCGAAGAACGCTCCTGGCAGGCCCGCTACGACTACGACTTCGCCAAGCTGGGGATTCCCGGCCTGAGTTTCATGAGCCGTTACCTGTCGGGTGACAACATCAAGCTCAAGAACGGCGAGACCGGCAAGGAGTGGGAACGCAACAGCGAGATCCGCTACGTGGTGCAAAGCGGCACGTTCAAGGACGTGGCCGTGCGTCTGCGCAATGCCACCTACCGTTCCAACTATTCGGCCCGTGATGCGGATGAAGTGCGCCTGCTGGTGAGCTACAGCGTCGCACTCTGGTAACAGCAACCTCATAACAACAATGATGGAGATGAACATGACCCTTTCACTGCGTAAATTTGCCCTGACGGCCAGCTGCATGCTGTTCGCCAGCCAACTGCTGGCCGCCGAGCCCAAGCGCCCGGAATGCATCGCCCCGGCGTCCCCCGGCGGTGGTTTCGACCTGACCTGCAAACTGGCGCAGAGCGCGCTGGTCAACGAGAAACTGTTGAGCAAGCCGATGCGCGTGACCTACATGCCCGGCGGCGTGGGCGCGGTGGCCTACAACGCCGTCGTGGCGCAGCGTCCGGCCGACGCTGGCACGCTGGTGGCGTGGTCCAGCGGCTCGCTGTTGAACCTGGCCCAGGGCAAATTTGGCCGCTTCGATGAAAGCGCCGTGCGCTGGCTCGCGGCCGTCGGCACCAGCTACGGTGCCATCGCGGTGAAAAGCGATTCGCCCTACAAAAACCTCGACGATCTGGTCAAGGCCCTGAAGAAAGATCCGGGCAGCGTGGTCATCGGTTCCGGCGGCACCGTCGGCAGCCAGGACTGGATGCAAACCGCCCTGATCGCCAAGGCCGCCGGCATCAACCCGCGTGACCTGCGTTACGTGGCACTGGAAGGCGGCGGCGAGATCGCCACCGCCCTGCTTGGCGGCCATATCCAGGTAGGCAGTACCGACATCTCCGACTCCATGCCGCACATCCTCAGTGGTGACATGCGCCTGCTGGCGGTGTTCTCCGACGAACGCCTGGACGAGCCGGAAATGAAGAACATCCCGACCGCCAAGGAACAAGGCTACGACATCGTCTGGCCGGTGGTGCGTGGCTTCTACCTCGGGCCAAAAGTCAGCGACGAAGACTATGCCTGGTGGAAAGACGCCTTCGACAAACTGCTGGCTTCCGAAGAGTTCGCCAAGCTGCGTGACCAGCGCGAGCTGTTCCCGTTCGCCATGACCGGCCCGGAGCTGGACACCTACGTGAAGAAACAGGTGGCTGACTACAAAGTGCTGGCCAAAGAGTTCGGCCTGATCCAGTAATCGCCCCTCTGTGGGAGCGGGCTTGCTCGCGAAAAACTTCAACGATGACGCGTGCTGCCTGTATAAACGCGACGTCCTGGCGTTCTTCGTGAGCAAGCTCGCGCCTACAAGAGTCTCCAAGGAGTTTCCCATGCTCTTACAACGCATTTTCGCCTCAGTGATGTTGCTGGTCTGTGCCGGCCTCGCACTGATGGCCTGGCCATATCAGGCGTCGTTTTCCTACGAGCCGGTAGGGCCTCGGGCCTACCCGCTGCTGATGCTCGGGCTGATGGGCCTGGGCCTGATCTACATGCTGTTTCGTCCACAGCCCACCAAGCACACAGAAGAAGAGCCCGCGCTGGACCGCCAGACCCTGATCAAGATCGGCATCTGCGTCGGGTTGCTGCTGGTGTTTGCCGGCACCTTCGAACCCTTGGGTTTCATCCTCAGCAGCATGCTGATCGGCATTCCGATGGCGCGCCTGTATGGCGGCCGCTGGATGCCCAGCGTGGTGATCGTGACCTTGATGAGCATCGGTCTTTACCTGCTGTTCGACAAGGCCATGGATGTACCGCTGCCGCTCGGCCTGCTTGAAGTTCTGGAGAACTGATATGGATACGTTCAGCTATTTGGGCCAGGGCTTCGGCGTTGCACTGACCCCTTACAACCTGATCACCGCACTGTGCGGCACCTTGATCGGCACCGTGGTCGGCCTGTTGCCGGGCCTTGGGCCGATCAACGGCGTAGCGCTGTTGATCCCCATCGCATTTGCCCTGGGGCTGCCGCCTGAGTCGGCCTTGATCCTGTTGGCGGCCGTGTACCTGGGCTGCGAATACGGCGGGCGCATCAGCTCGATCCTGTTGAACATCCCGGGTGAAGCTTCCACTGTGATGACCACCCTCGACGGCTACCCGATGGCTCGCAAAGGCCTGGCGGGCGTGGCGTTGTCGCTGTCGGCGTGGAGTTCGTTCATCGGTGCGTTTATCGCCACCTGCGGCATGGTGCTGTTCGCCCCGCTGCTGGCCAAATGGGCGATTGCCTTCGGCCCGGCGGAATATTTCGTACTGATGGTGTTTGCCATCGTCTGCCTGGGCGGCATGGCCGGTGACAAGCCGCTGAAGACCTTTGTCGCGGCCTTGATCGGCCTGTTTCTGTCAGCAGTGGGTATCGATGCCAACAGCGGCGTATACCGCTTCACCGGCGATAACATCCACCTGACCGACGGCATCCAGTTCGTGGTGCTTGTATTGGGCCTGTTCTCCATCAGCGAGATCCTGTTGCTGCTGGAAAAAACCCACCGTGGCCAGGAAGCCGTGAAAGCCACCGGACGCATGATGTTCAACCTGAAGGAAGCTTGCGCGGTATTCGTCGTGAATATTCGCTGCGGCCTGCTGGGTTTCATCATGGGTGTCTTGCCGGGCGCGGGTGCCACACTGGCCTCGGCCGTGGCCTACATGACCGAAAAACGCCTGGCCGGTGCCAGCGGTAAATTCGGCCAGGGCGACATGCGCGGCCTGGCGGCTCCGGAAACCGCGATCGGCGCTTCCGCCTGCGGCGCCCTGGTGCCGATGCTGACCCTCGGCGTACCCGGCTCGGGCACCACGGCGGTGATGATCGGCGCCCTGTCGCTGTACAACATCACCCCCGGCCCGCTGCTGTTCCAACAGCAACCGGACATCGTCTGGGGCCTGATCGCCTCGTTGTTTATCGCCAACATCATGCTGGTGATCCTCAACATCCCGATGATCCGCATCTTCACCCGCATCCTTGCCGTGCCGAACTGGGCACTGGTGCCGGTGATCGCCATCATCACTGCGATCGGTGTGTACGCGGTTCACGCCACCACCTTCGACCTGTTCCTGATGGTCGGCATCGGCATCTTCGGCTACATCCTGCGCAAGCTGGATTTCCCGCTCTCGCCGGTGCTGCTGGGCTTTATCCTCGGCGGGTTGATGGAGCAGAACCTGCGTCGTGCGCTGTCGATTTCCAACGGCGAATTGCAGATCCTCTGGTCGAGCCCGATCACCTTCGGCGTGTGGGTACTGACGGCCTTGATGCTGTTGTTCCCGCTCCTGCGCATCTGGCGCAAGCGTTCCCTGCAGCGTCGTGCCGTGGCCGATGTCTGAGGCCACGTTCAGAAACTGGTGGGCAACACCGCTGGTCGGTCTGCTGGGCGGGTATCTCGCCAGCCAGATCGGCTGGCCACTGCCGTACATGGTCGGCTCGTTGCTGGCGATCATCCTGGTGCGCTGCCTGACACCCTGGCAGCTCGCGGAAATTCCCGGCGGCCGCAAATGCGGCCAATGGGTGGTGGGCATCGGCATCGGCCTGCACTTCACCCCGGTGGTGATCGAGCAGGTGATGAGCCACTTCGGCCTGATCTTCTTCGGCGCGCTGGTCACCAGCCTCTCCAGCATTGTGGGCGTGTGGTTGATGCGCCGCAGCGGTGAAGACCGTGCCACAGCGTTTTTCTCGAGCATGCCGGGTGGGTCGGGGGAGATGGTCAACCTCGGCGCACGCAACGGCGCAGTGCTCAGCCGCGTCGCGGCGGGCCAGAGTTTGCGGGTATTGGTGGTGGTGCTCTGTGTGCCGGCGGCGTTCAAGTATTTGCTGGGGGAAGGTGCCCCGCAGTTTCATCCGGCGACGGTGGATTGGACCTGGCTGGCGCTGCTGTTTCCCGTCGGCGCACTGGTGGCCTGGGGCTGGCAACGCTTGCGTCAGCCAAACCCCTGGCTGTTCGGGCCGCTGCTGGTCAGTGCCGCCGCCAGCATTACCTGGGACTTGCACATCGGGCTGCCCGACGGCGGCAGCCAGATCGGCCAGTGGCTGATCGGCAGCGGCCTGGGCTGCCACTTCAACCGGCAGTTCTTCCGGCGCGCGCCGTTGTTCATGGGACGTACGTTGATCGGTACGGCGTTGACTATGTTGATTGCGACGCTGGCGGCTGTGGGCTTGAGTGCACTCACACATCTGGACCTGCGTTCGCTGACACTGGGCATGATGCCAGGCGGAATTGCGGAAATGAGCCTGACGGCGGAAACCCTGCAACTGTCGGTGCCGTTGGTGACGGCGATGCAGGTGATGCGTTTGTTGTTTGTGCTGTTTCTGGCGGAGCCTTTGTTTCGGCACTGGAACCGGCAGCCAGATAAAATCTGAAGCCCAAGAGACGTTCAATTGTAGGAGCTGTCGAGCTTTAGCGAGACAGCTCCTACATTGGAGCTATGTCAAACCGGCGGCAATCGCCACTCGATCGGCGTCTCGCCATTCTGCTCAAGAAACTTGTTGGTGCGGCTGAAATGCCCGCAGCCAATAAACCCTCTATAGGCCGACAACGGCGACGGATGCACCGACGTCAGCACCAGGTGCTTGGTGGCGTCGATCAGCTTCTGCTTGCCCTGCGCATGGGCGCCCCACAGCAAGAACACCAGGTGCGGCTGATGCTCGCTCACCACTTCAATAATCCGATCGGTAAAGAACTGCCAGCCCTTGCCCGCATGGGCGTTGGCATTCGCGCGCTCCACGGTCATGGTGGTGTTGATCATCAGCACGCCCTGGTCGGCCCAGCTTTGCAGGTAGCCGTGGTTGGGAATGTCGATGTTCAGGTCACGCTTGAGTTCTTTGTAGATATTGACCAGCGACGGCGGTGCCGGCACGCCCGGTTGCACCGAGAAGCACAAGCCGTGGGCCTGGCCCGGGCCGTGATACGGGTCCTGGCCGAGGATCACCACCTTGACCTTGTCCAGGGGCGTTGAGTTGAGTGCGTTGAAGATCATCGGGCCGGGTGGATAGATCTCCTTGCCTGCCGCGTGCTCCTGGCGCAGGAATTCCCGCAACTGGGCCATGTACGGCTGGTCGAACTCGTCACGCAGGGCGTGTTTCCAGCTGGGTTCGAGTTTGATACGGTCGTCGGTGGTCATGGTTACGCTGTCTAGTCAAAAGAATGAGGCGAACCCTAGGAAAGCCGACCTTGCTTGTCAATTGATCTGACGCAGATACCGCACTTTCCTGCGAAGCGATCATACTGAACCTTCACTTTCTCGATTGAGGTCATGATGAACCTGCACTTCGAAGAGCTGATTGGCACCGGCGGCGCCCGCGTTGGCATCGCCAGCCTGGACGCGGAAAAATCCCTCAATGCCTTGTCGTTGCCGATGATCCTGGCCCTGAGCGAACGCCTGGACGCCTGGGCCAAAGACCCGCAAATCGTCTGCGTGCTGCTGCGCGGCAATGGCCCCAAGGCTTTTTGCGCCGGTGGCGAAGTGCGCAGCCTGGCCCAGGCCTGCCGTGAACATCCCGGCGAAGTACCGGCGCTGGCCGCGCAATTTTTCGCCGCGGAATACCGCCTCGACTACCGCCTGCACACCTACCCCAAACCGCTGATCTGCTGGGGCCACGGCTATGTGCTGGGCGGTGGCATGGGCTTGCTGCAAAGCGCCGCCGTGCGCATCGTCACTCCGAGCAGCCGCCTGGCCATGCCGGAAATCAGCATCGGCCTGTACCCGGACGTGGGCGCCAGTTGGTTCCTGTCTCGCCTGCCCGGCAAGTTGGGGTTGTTCCTCGGCTTGACCGGCGCCCATATGAATGGCCGCGACGCCCTGGACCTGGGCCTGGCTGACCGTTTCCTGCTGGATGAACAACAAGACGAACTGCTTGAAGGCCTGCTGCAACTGAACTGGCAGGAACAGACCGACATGCAGCTCAACAGCCTGCTCAAGGCCCTGGCCCAGGAAGCCACCGGCCAGTTGCCCGAAGCCCAATGGCTGCCGCGCCGTGGGCAGATCGACGAGTGGCTGGACGTGGGGGATGTGCGCTGTGCGTGGCGAGCCTTGAGCCAGTTACGCGATCACACCGACCCGCTGCTCCGCCGCGCAGGCAAGCCCCTGAACGAAGGCTGCCCGCTGACCGCGCACCTGGTGTGGGAACAGATCCAGCGCGCGCGGCACCTGTCCCTGGCCCAGGTGTTCCAGATGGAATACACCTTGAGCCTGAACTGCTGCCGTCACCCGGAATTCAGCGAAGGTGTGCGGGCGCGGTTGATCGACAAGGACCAGCAGCCACACTGGCACTGGCAGGACATCAACTTGATCCCCGAGGCCGTGGTGCAGGCGCACTTCCACAAGGTCTGGGAAGGGCGGCATCCGCTGGCGGACCTGTCTGACTATTGAGCGTCCGCCGGCGCTTTTTTACCCTCGAACGTGAAGGCACAATTATCGGGTTGGTGGTCGTCGCACTGGAAAACCTGTTGCCCGAAAGCATCGGTGCCCGGTACCCAATGCGTGGTATCTGCCAGCGACATCGCCCCCCCGGCTTGGGCCGTGCCGTACCTCAGGGTGACTGTCTTACCCCTCAGGGTTTTATAAATGCACTTTTCCAGATAGCCATGCTTTCGCTCGTCCTGCTCGCTTGGAGTAAAAAGCGCGCCGACAAAGGTTTCCACGAATTCCCCGCCGCTCATTGCCTGGCTTATCCATGGCGAGTCGCTGTCAGTTCCCTGAAAGTGACCGTCAACGTACCGTACAGCACTCGGGTAAGGACAGGATTGCGCTGCTGCCAACGTACTGACGCCAAGAAAAGCAAAAAATAACAGGTAGAGCGGGCTGACGTTCATGTCATGGGTTCCATCAGTCGATGCTGGAAGCGATACGCCAAACAGGCGACTGCTCCCAATTAACTACAGGCGTAACCCACAGGATAGCTGTCAAATATGACAGTGCCGACCAACGGTAAACGAAAACGGCGCCTGAGCGCCGTTTTTCCAATTATTCCTATCAGCGATGACCGCCGCCACGGCCTCCACCCTGACCACCACCCTGGCCATGTCCGCCACCATTACCCCAGTGACTGTTGCCCCAACCCTGGTTTGGGTAAGGCCGATAACCCGCGCGCGGCCCCGCTGGATAATAGCGCGGCGCCGGCTGGTAATAACGCGGCGACGGGTAATAACGCTGCGGTGGCGGGTAGTAACCCTGGCGGTAATGGTAATACGGGCCGCCGCCGTAGTAATACGCCGGCGCGGGCGCCGTGTAGACCTCGGAACCGTAGTAGGCCTGGCCGCCACCGTAATAAGGCGCGCACGCAGAAAGGGTCAAGCCGAGCAAAGCGATGAGAAGCAGTCGACGATACATGGCGGCCTCCTGGACCGCGGAAGAGCACACCCAGCGACGCTGGGGGGCGGCAAACAGCTTTCACTGCCTGACGAAATATCTGACATCAAAAACGGAATCTGGTGCGATTTAGACATAGATTGATACATCTGCCAGTCGCCTCATTGCAGTGCAACCCCGCACCGCCACAATGCATATTCCCTGCACGTTTCTCCCTCCTCCTCGCGCCAACCCACGCCATTACTGCGCCCGTGCCACTTGGCACGACTCTCGCTTTACCTCTCCCGTGCAGGAGTCATCACAGGTTCGCGGCACCACAATTTGCAATGGCTGACTAGGGTTCCGGCTCGCTAAGGCGAGTGGCTGGTCCGAGAGTCGGCGACCTCCAGTTGAGGTTACACGGCGGGATAAAAGCCCGGGAGACAAGCCACCGTTCACGGTGCCGCGTTGCTCCTGCTCGCCCTTGATCAACTGGAGAAGCATCCATGCCCTCGATACGTTTACCCGCCCTGCTCGCCGCCGCCTTCGCCGCCGTGGTGAGTTTTTCCGCCCAAGCCGCCCCCAAAGACCATTTCAGCGTGTGCTGGACGATCTATGCCGGCTGGATGCCGTGGGAATACGCCGGCGGCCAAGGCATCCTCGACAAGTGGGCCAGGAAGTACGGCATCAAGATCGACATGGTGCAGCTCAATGACTACGTCGAATCCATCAACCAGTACACCGCCGGCCAGTTCGACGGCTGCACCATGACCAACATGGACGCCCTGACCATTCCCGCAGCCGGCGGCGTGGACAGCACCGCGCTGGTGGTCAGCGACTTCTCCAATGGCAACGATGGCGTGGTCATCAAAGGTGAAGGCAAGACCGTCGCCGACCTCAAGGGCATGAACGTCAACCTGGTGGAACTTTCCGTGTCCCACTACCTGCTGGCCCGCGCCCTGGAGTCGGCCAACCTCAGCGAAAAAGACCTGAAAGTGGTCAACACCTCCGACGCCGACATCGCCGCCGCCTTCAACACCGACCAGGTCAAGGCCGTCACCACCTGGAACCCGATGCTCTCGGAGATCAAGGCCAAGCCCGGTGTCACCGAAGTGTTCGACTCCAGCAAAGTGCCCGGCGAAATCATGGACATGATGGTGGTCAACACCCAGACCCTCAAGGACAACCCCAAGCTGGGCAAAGCGTTGACCGGCGCCTGGTTTGAAGTGGTGGCGCTGATGAACGCGAAAAACGCCGCCAGCACCGACGCCCTGGAACACATGGCCAAGGCTTCCGGCACCGACCTCAAGGGCTTCCAGTCGCAACTGGACACCACCAAGCTGTTCGCCACGCCCAAGGAAGCCCTGGCCTTCGCCACCAGCGCGCAGTTGCCCGCCACCATGGGCAAGGTCGCCGAGTTCTCGTTTAAACACGGCCTGCTGGGTGAAGGTGCCAAAGACACCAACGCCGTGGGCATGAGCTTCGCCAACGGCGTGACCCGCGGCGACACCGCCAACCTCAAGCTGCATTTCGACCCCAGCTACGTACAGATGGCCGCCGACGGCACGCTGTAAGAGGACCCGGCCATGCGCCTGATCAACCGCCACCCGGAACGCTCCAGTCGCCTGCTGTTGGTGCTGCTGCCCTTCGCTTTGTTGCTGTTCGCCTACTTCGTGGGCTCGGCCGAGCGCCTGGCGGACAACCCCAACGACAAGCTGCTGCCCAGCGCCGCACAAATGGGCGACGCGGTGAAACGCCTGGCCTTCAGCGCCGACGCCCGCACCGGCGAATACGTGCTGTGGCAAGACAGCGCCTCAAGCCTGCGCCGCCTGGCGATCGGCCTGGGTATCAGCGCCCTCGCCGGCCTGTGCCTGGGCATCGCTGCCGGGACCTTGCCGTTGTTTGGCGCACCGTTGTCGCCGTTACTGACGGTGCTGTCGATGGTGCCGCCGCTGGCGATCCTGCCGATCCTGTTCATCGTGTTCGGGCTGGGGGAATTGTCGAAGGTGATGCTGATCGTGATCGGCATCACCCCGGCCCTGGCGCGTGATCTGGAACAGCGGGCTCGGGAGATCCCGGTCGAGTTGCTGGTGAAGGCGCAGACCCTCGGTGCCTCGACCTGGACCCTGATGCTGCGGGTGGTGCTGCCGCAATTGCTGCCACGCTTGCTGATCTCCCTGCGCCTGATGCTCGGCTCGGCGTGGCTGTTCCTGATTGCAGCCGAAGCCATCGCCTCCACCGACGGTTTGGGTTACCGGATCTTCCTGGTGCGCCGCTACCTGGCGATGGACGTGATCCTGCCCTACGTGGTGTGGATCACCCTGCTGGCCTGGCTGATGGACTGGGGCCTCAAGGCCCTGACGCGGCGCGCGTTCCCCTGGTACGAAGGAGCGCGGGCATGAGTTTTATCAGCGTCAACAATGTGTGGCAGCGCTATGGCGACCAGGTGGTATTGGAGCGCCTGAACCTGCACGTGGCCGAAGGCGAATTCTGCACCCTGGTCGGCACCTCCGGTTGCGGCAAATCGACCTTCCTGCGCCTGCTGCTGGGGCAGGAAACCGCCAGCCGTGGCGAGATCCTGCTGGACGGTAAACCGCTCGCCGCCGAACCCGATGCCAGCCGTGGCGTGGTGTTCCAGCGCTACTCGGTGTTCCCGCATCTGACGGTGCTGGACAACGTTGCGCTGGGCCTTGAGTTGCCGCGTTCAGCGTTGCTCGGCCGCCTGTTCGGCAGCGCGAAAAAACAGGCCCGGGAACAGGCCGCAGCGCTGCTGCATAAAGTCGGTTTGGGCCATGCCCTGGACAAGTACCCGGCGCAGCTTTCCGGCGGTATGCAGCAGCGGCTGGCCATCGCCCAGGCGCTGATCATGAAGCCCCGCGTGTTGCTGCTGGACGAACCCTTCGGCGCCCTCGACCCGGGCATTCGCAAAGACATGCACCTGCTGTTGCTGGAGCTGTGGCGCGAAACCAGGCTGACGGTGTTCATGGTCACCCACGACCTGAGTGAAGGCTTCAGCCTCGGCACCCGCTTGCTGGTATTCGACAAGGTGCGCCTCGACCCACACGCCCCCGGCGCCTACGGCGCCCGCATCACCTACGACATCCCTTTGAACAGCGAGCGCCGCAAGGCGATCGCCGCCGAACTTGGAGCCACTTCCAAATGACCGACTCAACTCAATTGTTCCCACCTTTTGCCGAGGAAATGCTCCCCGGCGGCGGCCACCGTTCCTTTGTGCTCAAGCGCGGCCAACTGCTGCGCCTCACCGACATTCGCGGCGGCGCCAACGTCAGCTTGACCCTGCTCAATGCCAATGAAAAAACCGAGCGCCTGAACCTGCCCGACAGCCTCAAATGCCAACACACCGCCAAGCTCACCAACGGCCATTGCCTGTACTCGGACATGGGCCGCGTGCTGGCTGCCATCACCGCCGACACCTGCGGCTGGAGTGACAGTATCGGCGGCGTGTCATGCGCCTCCGAGGTCGCGGAAAAATATGGCAAAGGCCGCTATCAAGAGCTGCGCAACGGCTTCTACCGCAACGGCACCGACAACCTGCTGGTGGAACTGGGCAAGTGGGGCCTGGGGCTGTCCGACCTGCTGATGACCCTCAACCTGTTCAGCAAAGTCACGGTAGATGAAGCTGGCAGCCTGCACTTTGTCCCCGGTCACTCCAAGGCCGGCGACTACATCGAACTCTACGCACCGATGGACACACTGGTGGTGCTCACCGCGCTGCAACATCCCATGGACCCCAACCCCGAGTACGCGCCGCAGCCGCTGAAACTCAGCTGGATGAACGCCGACCCAAGCGTCGCCGAACACTGCCGTACCTCGCGCCCGGAAAACGAGCGCGGCTTTATCAACACCGACCGTCTGTTCGCCTGAGGACCTGCCATGTCTATCGCACTCGCCAAACAACCGGACGCGGCCGTGTACCGCGCGACCATTCCCGCCGGCGAACCCTGGCTGATGGAAGTCAAGGCCGGCCAGACCCTGCGCATCCTCGACCTTGAGGGCAACCAGGCGGTCGACACGCTGTTCTACAGCCTGAAAAACCCCAGGGAACGCTACGACGTGCAGCGCACCCTGCGTCGGCAAAACAGCGTGTACCTGAGCACCGGCAGCGTGCTGTATTCCAACCTCGGCCAGCCGATGCTGACCATCGTCGACGACACCTGCGGACGCCACGACACCCTTGGCGGCGCCTGCGCCCAAGAGAGCAACACCGTGCGCTACGCCCTGGAAAAACGCTACATGCACAGCTGCCGTGACAACTACCTGCGGGCCTGCGCCCACGATGGCCGGCTGGGTAAAAGCGACATCGGGCCGAACATCAATTTCTTCATGAACGTGCCGGTGACCGCCGATGGCGGGTTGACCTTCGAGGACGGGATTTCCGCCCCCGGCAAGTACGTCGACCTGCGGGCCGAGATGGACGTGATCGTACTGATCTCCAACTGCCCGCAACTGAACAACCCGTGCAACGGCTACAACCCAACCCCTGCGGAGTTACTGGTATGGAACTGAAGATCAAGCGGTTGCGCCAGTGGTTGTTCGCCCTGTGCCAGGCTCGCGCCGGGCAGTGCCTCCGAAAACGCTGAAGATCACCTGTGGGAGCGAGATTGTGTGGGAGCGGGCTTGCTCGCGAAAGCGGCGTATCAGGCGACTGATGTATTGACTGAACCACCGC
>NZ_JBSVWQ010000039.1:0-40684 GCF_054071215.1 Pseudomonas sp. SDO5522_S412
AGCAAGCTCCCTCGCCACATTTATGTTGTTCCTCCAGGTTCAGTTGCCGCTAGTTGAAATCGACGTCAAACGCCTGATAGAACGCATTGCCGGTGTTGGCCACGATCCACATCAACACCAGCACATGCCGGCCCTTCTTGCCCTTGGGCAATGTCACCTGATGTTCAACCTTGGCCTTCAGTTCAGCCGAGTGCTGGTAATACGGCACCTGGGTATAGAAGTCCTCGAAGAACGGTTTGGGCTCCAGTTGAGCGCGGCTGATGCGCTGCTTGGGGTCCCAACCGTTCTCGGTGATCAACCAGCGATAGCCACGGGTCACGTGCGCGGCGGTGTAAGCCCACTGCACCTTGAATACCTGGCCGGCTTCAACATTCAACAACGGCCAGTTAAACGGGGTGTTGAGCTTCTTACCCATTTCTTCGTCGGTGAAGTTCACGCAGTCGCGGGCATCGGTCTTGCCGCCGCTGAGGATGTGCCCGTCGGCGGGGGGCGTGACGCTCTGATCGTCAGTTTCGTAAGGTGCCGGAAACGGGCCGGCGTTGAGGGCCGGGAAGTTCTTGCCGCCTTCCATTTCGTTGACTTGCCAGTTTTCCAGCAGGCCACGCTCTACCGCCACCGAGCCACGACTGGCGGGTGTCACGACGCGACCATGCCTGAGTTGAGTCTGGGGTTTGTTCATTTCAGTCACTCCTTGATTGAAGACTTCCCCTCATGGGAAGCGCCTTGAACTTAGCCCACCTCGCCGGGTTGTCTACCCGACGTTTCTGTCAGACAAATCGCGTCAAGTCCTTGTTTTGCAGAGTTTTCGCACTGGTCTTGCACCAGAGTTATCGTCGGTCCTACCCTGCGACAGGCGATCGGACTACAGCCGCCGTCCATGAACGCCTGGCCTCAGGTGTTGAGGATCATCTCAAATCCGCCATAGATCATCCGTTGCCCATCAAACGGCATCGGATTGACGTCTGCCTTCAGGCGCGGGTCTTCCATCACCTTGCTCATCCCGGCGTCACGCACCTGCCGCGACGGCCAGACGATCCAGGAAAACACCACGGTTTCATCCTCCTTGAGCTTGACCGCCATGGGAAACGAGGTCACCTGCCCCTGAGGTACATCATCGCCCCAGCACTCGATGATATTCAGCGCACCATGTTCCTTGAACACCACGGCGGCGGCCTTGGCGTGCTGGATGAATTGTTCGCGGTTTGCGGTGGGCACTGCGATCACACAGCCATCTACGTAAGACATGATCACTCTCCTGATTCGACGGGTTGTTCTGCCTGTAGTCGATCAATCAGGCGCTCAATCGACATCAACGTGGGAAATGTCGACCAGTGGTGTGTTATCGATTGCGATGCCGGGCCGATTCTTGATATGACAGGCGCCTTCAACAACAAAGCCCACTCAAAGGACTGACCCGCCATGACCGCCCACGCCACCGCCTTCCACGCCCTGCACCATGCTCAACTGTTGATCCTGCCCAACGTCGCCGATGCCGGCGGCGCGCGCCTGGTGGCGCAACTGGGCAGCCAGGCCGTCGCCACCAGCAGCGCGGCCGTTGCCTGGACCCACGGCTACAAGGACGGCAATCAGCTGCCGCTGCCGCTGCTGGTCAGCACCGTGCAATCCATCGCCCGGGTGATTGACGTGCCGCTGAGCGTGGACATCGAGGCCGGTTATTCCGACGACCCGGAGCACGTGGGCCGGGTGATCAAGGCCGTAATCGACGCGGGCGCCATCGGCGTCAATATCGAGGACGGTGCCGGCACCCCTGAACTGCTGGCGCGCAAGATCGAGGTTGCCCGTCGTGTGGCGGACAACTGTGGCGTGAAGCTGTTTATCAATGCCCGCAGCGACGTGTATTTGAAAGGATTGGCCCCGGAGCCACAGCGCCTTGAAGAACTCCTCAAGCGCGCCGCGTTGTACCAGGGCGCAGGCGCCGACGGACTGTTTGCCGCCGGCATCCACCTGGAGCACGAAATCCAGCAGCTCTGCCAGGCGACCAACTTGCCAGTCAACGTGCTGGCCTGGGCCGGCCTGCCCGCGCCCGAGACGCTGCAAGCCTTGGGCGTACGCCGCCTCACGGCCGGCTCGAGCATCGCCGAATTCCTGTATGGCGCCATGCACAGCCTCGCCGAAGGCTTCCTGCGTACCGGGCAACTGGATACGCACGCGCTCAAGGCGTTCACCTATGGCGACATGAATGGCCGCATGGCGCCATAACCCGCGACTCTGAACGATCCCCGCTCGACAACGGTAGCGTGTTTGGCCGATTATTCGTGTCCGCCAAACGCCACCCGCCTTGAAGCAGGAGCCTTGTACCTTGAGTTCGCAGAAAACCGTGACCGTTACACCGCCCAACTTTCCATTGAACGGCAAGGTAGCGCCCCCCGGCTCCAAATCCATTACCAACCGTGCCCTGCTGTTGGCGGCCCTGGCCAAGGGCACCAGCCGCCTGAGCGGCGCGTTGAAAAGCGATGACACCCGCCACATGTCGGTGGCCCTTCGGCAGATGGGCGTGGTGATCGATGAACCGGACGACACCACCTTCGTCGTCACCAGCATTGGCAAGCTGCAATTGCCGGCGCAGCCGTTGTTTCTCGGCAACGCCGGCACCGCGATGCGCTTTCTCACCGCTGCCGTGGCCACTGTACAAGGCACCGTGGTGCTGGACGGCGACGCCTACATGCAAAAACGCCCGATCGGCCCGCTGCTGGCGACCCTCGGCCAGAATGGCATCCAGGTCGACAGCCCTAGCGGTTGCCCACCCGTGACCGTCCATGGCACTGGCCGCGTGCAAGCCAAGCGTTTCGAGATCGACGGTGGCCTGTCGAGCCAGTACGTGTCGGCACTGTTGATGCTGGCGGCGTGCGGCGAAGCCCCGATTGAAGTGGCCCTGACCGGCAAGGACATTGGCGCCCGTGGCTATGTCGACCTGACCCTGGACTGCATGCGCGCCTTCGGTGCCCAGGTGGACATCGTCGATGAAAGCACCTGGCGCGTGGCCCCGACCGGCTACACCGCACACGACTACCTGATCGAGCCTGACGCTTCCGCCGCCACCTATCTGTGGGCTGCCGAAGTGCTGACCGGTGGCCGCATCGACCTCGGTGTCGCCCCACAGGATTTCACCCAGCCCGACGCCAAGGCCCAGGCAGTGATCGCGCAATTTCCGCAGATGCAGCCGGTGGTCATTGGCTCGCAGATGCAGGATGCCATTCCAACCCTCGCCGTACTGGCCGCGTTCAACAACACGCCGGTACGCTTCACCGAACTGGCCAACCTGCGGGTCAAGGAATGTGACCGGGTGCAGGCCCTGCATGACGGTCTGAATGAAATCCGCCCAGGCCTGGCGACCATTGAAGGTGATGATTTGCTGGTGGCCAGCGATCCGGCCCTGGCGGGCACCACGTGCAACGCGCTGATCGACACCCACGCCGACCACCGCATCGCGATGTGCTTTGCCTTGGCGGGCTTGAAGGTCTCGGGGATCAGGATTCAGGACCCGGACTGCGTCGGTAAGACCTATCCTGAGTACTGGAAAGAGCTGGAAAGCCTTGGGGTCCATCTGACCTGGTAAGCCGCCGGCGCCGGTAACGGGAGGGAGACTGCATGACGATTCGCCAACCCTGCCCACCCGGCGTCTGCGACTGCAATCGCGAGCAACTGCTCGACCTTCCCGGCGCCGATGCACGCATCCTGCACCTGACGCGCCAGGAAGAAAAACGCCTGCTCGAACGCCTCGAAAACCTGCAAAGCCTGCCCGATCTTGAGCGCATGCAACAGCTGATGTATCAGCAACTGGGCATTCGCATGCATATCGCGCCGGGCCATACGGAAGTGAAGACGATGCGCGGGATTCAGATCGTTATCGATGAATTGCCGGGGTTGTGTCGCAAGACCCGGCAGTCGATTCCAGCGGCGATTCGCAAGGGCATGGAGAAGCGCCCGGAGATTGCGTATCGGTTGCTGGATGCTCATGACTTGTTTCGCGAGGGTTGAGGGCCGCGTTCCATTTGCGGCGATTTTCACGCTTGAGTCTGCGGGCCGTTTTGTATTCGAGGCGAGCCTGGGCCATCTCCTGAGTACGCGGGGGCCGAAAGCCGGCTTTGTAGCGCTCGCGTTCATGACGAAGCAGGACGAGTTCTGCGCGCATTTGGCGGTGGCGGTGGGTATTGAGCAGGTAGAGGCTTAGCAGCGGGAACAACAGCCCCGTTGTGTAGATAAAAGGATGGGGCTGATAGCTGTAGGTGAACAGCACAATGAAAAAGCTCATCACACAACTGCCTGCCAGTATCCAGACGCCCCAGGCGCGACCTCGGAGGATAAGAAAGTTGCCCGCTGACAAGATAATGGAAGCGATGCCCACATCCAGTCCCGTGTAACTACGATAAGCAGGCACGCCTCGCATGTAGGTACTACCCATCGACGACCCCGCTACCGCAAGAGCAAAAAGCGCAAACATAAAAGCACTGATGAAAACAGGGAAATAGTGAGCCATAAAAGCTCTAGGGGAATTTCTCAGTTCCATTATTCAAACTCTTCATATAGGCCGATGGCCAGTGTCCGGATATTCCCGGAGACGCCGCTGCCTATGACACTCATGGTTGCACCCACTCCTGCCCCCGCAATCGCCGGGTCAGCATCGATCGCGGCAAACAACCGGCCGAGGTCGATACTGCCTTCGATCCGTTCGCGGGTGGTGCGATAGGCAGCTGGAAAACCGTCCTTCAAGACGCTGGAAGTCATTCCTTTACTCCTGGATTCCACGAGAGCGCAAAGAGTAAGACTGAGCCGCCTGAAAGGTTGTCAGAAAGGTCCTCCTTTCCAGACTGACATTTCCCGATCACCTCTCCATACCTTGTGGGCAATCATTCCAATTGGAAAAGTACGCCCGTGCTACTAATTCCCTCTTCCCCCCGCAAACGACCACTCATCCGCCGCCGTCGTCGTAATCACTACCATCACATCCTCAGGGCTCAGCCCAATCGCAGCCTCCAGCCGATCCACCAACACCTGGTAAAACCGCCGTTTGGTCTCGGTATCACGAGGTTTACCGCCCGTGATCGCGATAAGTACATAGTCGTGGCTGCGCGGGCCGCCCAAATAGTTGGGGTCGATGATCATCTCGCCAATTTCGTGCTGGTGGATCACGTGGAAGCGATCCGCGTCAGGAATCTTGAAGCTCTCAACCAGGGCGTCATGCAATCCCTGTGAAAGCGCTTGCAGATATTCAGGGGATTTCCCGCGATGCAGGGAGATTCGGGCGTAAGGCATGGTGGTTACTCCGCAGGATGGATGTCTGCCAACAGGTTCAGCGCCGACGCCGCTGTCGGCCAGCCGGAGTAAAACGCCAGGTGAGTGATGACTTCACCCAGTTCCTCGACGCTCAAGCCATTGCCAACCGCCCGCTGCAAGTGAAACGGTAGTTGCTCCAGACGGTACATCGCCACCAGTGCCGCCACGGTGATCAGGCTGCGCTCCCTGGGCGACAGGCCCTCGCGCTCCCAGATATCGGCGAACAGCACGTCGCGGGTCAGCTCGGTAAATTTGTTGCTCATGGACGCTCGCTCCGACAATTCAGTTGACGGGCAAAAACTAGCAAGCCAGGATCATTCCGAATATCAGATTTAATAGAATCCACCATCCCGTTTTAATGGACCATTCAATGCGCCGCCCCACCTTCGACCTTGATGTACTGCGCACCTTCGTCACCGGCGTCGAGCTGAACAGTTTTGCCAAGGCGGCGGATCGCCTGGGCCGTTCGACCTCAGCCGTCAGCGCGCAATTAAAGAAACTCGAAGAACAGGTCGGCACGCCGGTGCTGAGCAAATCCGGGCGCGGGCTGGTGCTGACGCCGGTGGGTGAAGCGCTGCTCGGCCACGCCAGGCGGTTGCTGGACCTCAATGACACTGTCTTCAGCAGCCTTAACGAAACCCAAACCGCAGGCACTTTGCGCCTCGGTTTGCAGGAGGATTTCGGCGAGCATGTGCTCAGTGACATCCTGCGGCGCTTCGCCAGGCTTTATCCGATGATCAGCCTTGAAGTGCGGATAGGCCGCAATGCCGAGCTGTTGACCCTGATCGACAGCGCGAGCCTGGACCTGGCGCTGACCTGGGAAACCGGTCAGACATCGTCCTGCCGCACCCGCCTGGGGCAAACACCCATGCACTGGATCGGGCCCCGGGACAAACCCCAACTACCGCGCGCCGAGGACGCGCCGCTGCCGCTGGTGATGTTCGAGGCACCCTGCGTATTGCGCAGCGCCGCCACCGAAGCCCTGGACCGCGCCGGCATTGCCTGGCGCATTGCCTTGACCAGCCCCAGCGTGGGTGGGATCTGGGCGGCGGTCGATGCCGGGTTGGGTGTGACCTTGCGCACCCGTATCGGTTTGCCTGCGCACCTGCGTGTACTCGACGGTCTGCCGCCGGTGCCGTCCCTTGGCTATGAATTGCATTGCAGCCATCCAGCGCCAGGCGCTGCGGTCGAACAGCTGGCAGCGCTCATACAGAGCAGCCTGGTTTAGGCGGTTTCGCAGGGTTGCAGGGTGACGAACAGTTGTCGCCCCAACTTCGCCGCCGTCTCCAGATGCTGTTCGGCAGCGCCGCTTTCCGAGTCCAGCAGCAGCTCGGATGTCAGCACTTTCGCACCGCAGTAATCAAAGATCCCATGGTCGATTTGCGTGCGCATGGCGTCGGCATAGCCGTGGCGTTCAAACACCCCTTCGTCCGCCCCGCCAACGCCCAGTAAGTGCACCTGCAAGTGGCCGAGTTTTTTCACCACCTTCGTCTCAAGGCTGTAGTCGATCGCCCAACCGTTGACGAATACCCGGTCGATCCAGCCCTTGAGCAAGGCCGGCATCGACCACCAGAAGATCGGGTACACCAGCACCAAGGCGTCGGCGCGGTCGAGTCGGGCCTGTTCGGCCAGTACGTCGGCCGGCGGCGTGGCGCGGGTGCGATGCACTTTATGGTCGGCGGCGTTGTAGCGTGGGTCGAAACCTTCGGCGGCGAGGTCGGCGATCTCGAAGGTGTGCCCTGCGTCTGTGATGCCGGCAGCGGCCTGTTTGGCGAGGCTGTGGGTGAGGGATTGTGGGTCGTGATGGGCAACGACGATCAGCGCGTGCATGGCAATGACTCCTTCGGGGGGTGGCGATGAGCAGGCAAATTGAGTAGGCTTGAGCTAAGTTACCGTTGGTAAGTTACTTTTGGTATATAAGCATGTCAAGCGATCAATCCCCTGCCCCTCGCCGTCGCCTGTCCCGGGATGACCGGTTGCGCCAGCTGCTCGACGTGGCCTGGCAACTGGTGCGAGAAGAAGGCACCGATGCCCTGACCCTCGGGCATCTGGCCGAGTTGGCCGGCGTTACAAAGCCGGTGGTGTATGACCATTTCGGCGATCGCGCGGGGCTGCTGGCCGCGCTGTATGAAGATTTCGACGCCCGTCAGAACCAGGTATTTGCCGCCGCAATCGAGGCCAGCGAACCCACCCTGGACGACCGTGCCTGGGTGATCGCCTCGTGCTACGTCGATTGTGTGTTGCTACAAGGGCGGGAAATTCCGGGAGTGATTGCGGCCCTGGCCGGCAGCCCGGAACTGGAGACCATCAAGCGTGAGTACGACGCAATTTTCCTTGGCAAGTGTCGCGATGCCCTCGCCCCCTTTGCCGTGGACGGTGTGATTGGCCAGCCCGGTTTACGCGCAATGCTGGGCGCGGCGGACGCCTTGTCCCATGCTGCGGCCAGCGGGGAGATCAGCCCGCTGGAGGCGCAAGAGGAGCTGTTTGCGAGCATCAAGTCGATGGTGAGTCGAGGAGCGCGTTAGCCCAGCCTTGCGTGCACGAACATCCGAGCCTTGTGGGTCATCTGGTCGAAGTGACGATCACGCTGTTTTTCGGCATCGACCATCGCCCGCTTGCCGTGCTTTTGCAGGAGGTAGGTGTGGATCTGCCGCACCTCCAGCGAGCTGTAGATCGACGCCACATCCAGCAACCCCATCAAGCCGTCAGTGCTGTAGTCGCGGGTGTTCATCAACACCTGGGTACCGCGCACACCGCGCAGTTGAAAGCCCATGGACTCGAACGCCGGGACCTTCTCCACTGCGCAGGTCAGTTCGGCATGGGGGTAGCGGGCCAGCATGTCCTGCATCATCGCCCGCGCCACGCCTTTGCGCCGATGGCTGGCGTGCACCGCCATGTAAGCCACGCCGCACGCCTCGGGATCGTCCTTCACCGGCAGGTACAGCAGGAAGCCGATCACCTGCTCCTGCGCGTCCAGCGCGACGATCAATTCCACCGCAATGCCCTTGGACCCGCCCAGCGCTTCCAGGTACAGGTGCACCTCGTAGCCGATGGCGTACTGATAGACGTTGTACAGCAGGTTGCTTGGCGGGATGGCGACCATGCTGATGTCGGTCAGGTAGTCGACCACCATCTGCAGGATCTGCGCGTTGATCGGCTCGGGGCATGGGGTTTCGTAATGGGTAAGGCTGAACATTTGAATTCCTGGTGTTTCATTTTAAGGCCCGGCGGATTGTACCTGCTGAAGGGCCGCCGTGGACCCGCAAGCACCCATTGTGGCGAGGGAGCTTGCTCCCGCTGGGCTGCGTAGCAGCCCCATTAAGCGCACCGCGTTCTTTTCGCGGGAAACAGGATGCAGGTTTTGGGGCTGCTTCGCAGCCCAGCGGGAGCAAGCTCCCTCGCCACAGGGGGGCTGGATGTCCGGGCTCGGCTCATTGCGCACATACCTCCCGCAGGCAACCGCGCAGCCAGCGATGGGCCAGGTCGGCGTCCAGGCGCGGGTGCCAGAGCATCGATACGGTGAAGTCCGGGAACACGAACGGCAGCGCAAAGCGGTAGAGGTCGCTGTGCAGGTTGGCGGTATGCCGCTCCGGCACGCTGGCGATCAGGTCGGTGCTGCGGGCCAGGGCCAGGGCGGTCGAGAAGCCGGCGACGATGGTCACCACGTCCCGGGTCAGCCCGAGCGCTTCAAGGGCTTGATGGATCTGGCCTTGATCACGGCCACGCCGGGACACGTAGATGTGCTGGCCTTCGGCGAAGCGCTGCGGCGTGACTTCGCCCTGGCTGAGCGGATGGCCCTTGCGCACCACGCCGATAAACCGGTCGCGGAACAGCGCCTGGGTCAGCACCTCGGGGCTGGCGCTGCTGTCGACCACGCCGGTTTCCAGGTCGACACTGCCATCGCGCAGCGGCGTACTGCCTTTGTCCGGCTTGTGCACGAAGCGCAACCGCACGCCAGGCGCTTCCCGGGCGATCCGCGTCAACAGCGCCGGGCCGAAGTTTTCAACAAATCCGTCGCTGGTGCGCAAGGTGAAGGTGCGTACCAGTTGGCTCACATCCAGCGTCGCAGCGGGTCGCAACACCGCTTCGGCGTCCTGCACCAACTGGCTGACCTGTTCGCGCAACGCCAAAGCGCGCGGCGTGGGTACCAGGCCGCGGCCGGCACGGACCAATAACGGATCGCCGGTGGTTTCCCGCAGTCGCGCCAGCGCCCGGCTCATCGCCGACGGGCTCAGGCGCAAGCGTTGAGCGGCACGGGCGACGCTGCCTTCGGCGAGCAACACATCCAGGGTGACCAGCAGATTGAAATCAGGTGTCGACACGGCAAACCTCATAGGGCGTTTGGCGCACGTATAAAGTGCAAATGCTGCGCCTTCCGCCATGTTAGGTGACGGCGTAGATTTCTGACAGCGGTCAAACCCTGGAGCCTCTTGATGAAATCACCTGCACCCCGTGGCGCTCTCGTCGCCCTGTCACTGTCCATGTTGCTGGCGTCCTTGGGCACCAGCATCGCCAACGTCGGCCTGCCGAGCCTGGTGCAGGCGTTTGATGCATCGTTCCAGGCGGCGCAGTGGGTGGTGCTCGCCTACTTGCTGGCGATTACTGCGGTGATCGTCAGCGTCGGGCGACTGGGTGACCTGATGGGCCGCAGCCGCCTGCTCTTGGCCGGGTTGTTGCTTTTCACCGTTGCCTCGGCCCTGTGCGGCATGGCTCCGTCCCTCGGGCTGTTGATTGCGGCCCGCGCCCTGCAAGGCCTGGGCGCGGCGGTCATGATGGCGATGACCATGGCGCTGGTGGGCGGCACCGTGACCAAGGAACGCACCGGCCGCGCCATGGGGTTGCTGGGCACGATGTCGGCCATGGGTACCGCGCTGGGGCCAAGCCTTGGCGGGGTGTTGATCGCGGGGTTTGGCTGGCGCGCGCTGTTTTTCATCACCGTGCCGCTGGGTTTGCTGACATTTGCCCTCGCCCGGCGCTATCTGCGCGTCGACCGCCATGGGCTACAGCCCGCGCAATCCGGGTTCAGTTTCTTGTCGACTTTACGGGATTCAACGCTAAGCGCTGGCCTGGCCATGAGCGCGCTGGTATCGGCGGTGATGATGGCGACCTTGGTGGTCGGGCCCTTCTACCTGACCCACGGTGCAGGCCTCGACCCTGCCTGGATGGGCCTGACAATGGCAGTCGGGCCCTGCGTTTCGGCATTGACGGGCATCCCTGCGGGACGTTTGACCGACCGTTTCGGCTGCGGCCCGATGACCATCGCCGGGCTGCTGGCGATGCTGGCGGGCTGCCTGCTGCTCTCCCTGGCGCCGCTGAACCTTGGGGTTGCCGGGTATATCGCCCCGCTGATCATCCTCACCCTCGGCTACGCCCAGTTTCAAGCCGCCAACAACACCGCCGTGATGAGCGACGTACTGGCAGACCGCCGTGGCGTAGTCGCCGGCTTGCTCAACCTGTCGCGCAATGTGGGGCTGATCGCGGGCGCCTTGGCATTGGGTGCTGTCTTTGCGCACGTTTCAGGTGACCTCTCCACGGCCACTCCCGGCGACGTGGGAAGTGGGATGCAAGCCACGTTCGGCGTGGCATTGGCACTGATTGGTGCAGGTCTTTTCCTGGCCCTACGCGTCCGGTTCCGCGTAACACCTGTCTTGACAAGGTAAAATCGTAACGACTATTGTCTGACAACCTGATTACCAAGGTTTTCCCATGCTTGAGCTCCAGCGCCCTGATTCGCTCGTTATGCGCGTTGTCAGCGCCATTCGTGCAGAAATCGATTCCGGCCAACTGGCGCCCGAAGCGCGCCTGCCCACCGAACAGCAACTGGCTGAACAACTCAATGTCAGCCGTTCGGTGGTGCGCGAAGCGATTGCCCAGCTCAAGGCCGACGGCGTACTGACCGCACGGCGTGGCCTGGGCTCATTTATCTCGCAAACCCCGGCCGGCACCGTGTTCCGCTTCCCGGAAAAAAACGGTCGCCGCCCGGACCTGGCGCAAATGTTCGAAGTGCGCCTGTGGATCGAAACCCAGGCCGCCTCGATTGCCGCCCAACGCCGCGACGCCGCCGACCTGCAGCGCATGAAGACCGCCCTGCAGGAAATGCACGACAAGCGCGCCGACTTCGACGCCGCCGCCCTGGCCGATGTGGAATTCCATCGCGCCATCGCCGAGGCCAGCAAGAACGACTATTTCGTGGCCTTCCATGACTTCCTCAGAAGCCAACTGGCCAGCGCCCGCAAGACCGCCTGGGAAAACTCCGCCACCCGCTTTGTCAGCGGCTCGGCCGATGCCACCCAGGAACACACTGCGCTCTACCAGGCCATCGTCGACGGTGATGCCCAAGGCGCCGCCGCCTGTGCCGAGGCTCACTTGCGCGCCGCAGCAAGGCGCCTGCATCTGGAACTGCCCGCTATCAATTGACCGATCCGAACCCTTTTAAAGCGTGCCGATGGCGCGCTGTTTTTTTAACAAAACCATTAGTCTGACAACCTGATAAGCAGACTGAAATGCGTAGGTACTCAAAATAATGATTTATGACTTTTGCATCATCGGCGGCGGCATCGTCGGTTTGGCCACCGCGATGGAGTTGCTCAAGCGCCAGCCCAACGCCTCGCTGGTGATCCTGGAGAAGGAAAGCCTGTTGGCCAAACACCAGACCGGCCATAACAGCGGCGTGATCCATGCCGGCATCTACTACGCGCCGGGCAGCCTCAAGGCCGACTTGTGCAAACGCGGCGCCGAAGCGACCAAGCAGTTCTGCACCGAGCACGGGATCAAGTTCGAGGTGTGCGGCAAGTTGCTGGTGGCTTCGACTGATCTGGAAGTACAACGGATGGAAGCGCTGTATGCCCGCTCGCAGCTCAACGGCATGAAAGTCGAACGCCTGGACGCCGACCAGTTGCGCCAGCGCGAACCGAACATCGTCGGGCTGGGCGGGTTGTTTCTCGACGCCACCGGCATTGTCGATTACCGCGAAGTCTGCGAAACCATGGCCCGGGTGATTCGTCGCGCCGGCGGGGAAATCTGCCTGGAACGCACCGTCACTGCGATCGTCGAGGACACCGACAAAGTCACCGTCAGCACCCGGGGCGAAAGCTGGCAGGCCAGGCATCTGGTGGTGTGTGCAGGTTTGCAATCGGACCGCCTGGCCGTGATGGCCGGCGTCAAGATCGACCACCAGATCATCCCGTTCCGTGGCGAATACTTCCGCTTGCCGGAATCGAAGAACACCATCGTCAACCACCTGATCTACCCGATTCCCGACCCGGAGCTGCCCTTCCTCGGCGTGCACCTGACCCGCATGATCGACGGCAGCGTCACCGTTGGCCCGAATGCCGTACTCGGCCTGGGTCGCGAGAACTACCGCAAATTCTCGGTGAACTGGCGCGACGTGGCGCAGTACGCGAGCTTCCCGGGCTTCTGGAAAACCATCTGGCAGAACCTCGGTTCGGGCAGCGTCGAGATGAAGAACTCGCTGTTCAAGTCCGGCTACCTGGAGCAGTGCCGCAAGTACTGCCCATCGCTCAACATCGAAGACCTGCTGCCTTATGAAGCCGGCATCCGCGCCCAGGCCGTGATGCGCGACGGCACCCTGGTGCACGACTTCCTGTTCGCCCAGACCCCGCGAATGCTCCACGTGTGCAATGCGCCCTCACCCGCTGCCACCTCCGCGATTCCCATCGGCTCGATGATCGCCGACCGCATGTTCAAGCCCCACTGACGCACCGCACCACGCCTCACTTTGACAATAAATATAATGACTCATAAGGAAGTACAGAATGACGGCTACAGCCCGCACCCCGGACGTTGAAACCCCCGAGCAAACCAGGAAACGCCTGCGCAAAGTCGCGGCCGCGACGATCTTCGGTTCGATGCTGGAGTGGTATGACTTTTACCTGTACGCCACCATGGCGGCGATTGTGTTCTCGAAGATTTTCTTCGATAACAGCGACCCGAAAGCCGCTACGCTGATGGCGTTTTCCACCTTTGCCATCGGCTTCATCGCGCGCCCGTTCGGCGGCATTCTGTTTGGCTACCTGGGCGACAAGTTCGGGCGTAAACAAGTGCTGGTGCTGACCTTCTGCATGATGGGCGTGTGCACCACACTGATCGGGCTGATCCCCAGCTACGCCTCCATCGGCATCTGGGCGCCGATCGTGCTGGTGTTTATCCGCATCATCCAGGGCCTGGGGGCCGGTGCCGAACTGTCCGGCGCGGCGGTTACCTCCTACGAGCACGCCTCAGAAGGCAAGCGCGGCAGCCAGGGTGCATGGCCGGCGCTCGGGCTGAACCTGGGCTTGCTGCTGTCTTCGCTGACCGTGTACCTGCTGACCATCAACGGCAATGAATTCCTGCTGGCCGGCGGCTGGCGGATTCCGTTCATTTGCAGCATCGCGCTGGTGGGTGTGGGCCTGTGGGTGCGCAACAGCATCCCGGAAACCCCGGAATTCAAGGAACTGAGCAAGGAAACCACAAAGGCCAAGGCCTCGCCGCTCAAGGCGCTGTTCAAGAACGACCTCAAGGGCCTGGCCGTGGTGTTCTTCGTGGCGATTGGCTACAACGCGTTGAGCTACATCTTCAAGACCTTTTCCCTGGCTTACCTCACCCAGTTCAAGGGTGTCGATGTGCACGTCACGTCGCTGTCGGTGACCATTGCCAGCCTGATCGCCATCGTCGCCGTGCCATGCTTCGGCTGGTTGTGCGACAAGTGGAGCAGCAAGACCGTGCTGATGCTCGGCGGCCTGCTGTCGCTGCTGTTTGCCTACCCGTTCCTTGCGCTGCTCAATACCGGTGAAAGCCTGATGATCTACGTCGCCATTGGCGTGGGCACCGGCATCCTCGCGCCGATGATGTTTGCGCCGCAGGGTTCGTTCCTGAGCCGCCAGTTCCCGACCCAGACCCGCTCCTCGGGCTTTGGCACCGGGCGGGAAATCGGCACCGCGATCGCAGGTGGCCTGGCGCCATTAGGGGCGTTGTCGATAGTGGCGGCGTCGGCCACTCACTCCACTGATGGCGTTGTGATAATCCTCGCGATCTCGTCCCTGCTGGTGGTGGTGTTCGCCTTGTGCGATCAGGGCCGTAAACACTCGGCATTCAAGAACTGAGGCAAAAAGTTCGGACCAACGGGTGCATGGATGCCCCTTCATCGCGCATCATGGGCACTTTCAAGCTCAAGGGAAACGTCCATGCGCGTTCTGTCATTGATGATGGGTCTTACGACGCTGGCCGCCAGTCTGGTGTTTACCGCCCAGGCGCAGGCGGGTGAAGAAAGCCTGTTGGTCGACTCGATCAATCAATACCGCAGCCAGGTCCAGCGCTGCGGCAACCAGGGTTCCCAGGAATTGCCACCGCTGGCCAGCGACACGCGGCTGGTGTTGCCGGTCAACAGTGTCGGCGACTTGCAGCAGGCGCTGGCGCGGGCGGCGTACCCGATGGTCAACGTCCAGGCCATCAGCCTGTCCGGGCCCAGGAACGCCGAAGCCGCGATGAAAGCCGTGCGCGAAAGTTTTTGCCGGGTGGTGCTCGACCCGCAGTTCATTGATATCGGCGTGAGCAACAGCGGCCAGGACTGGCGCATCGTGCTGGCCCGCCCGCTGCTGACCAGCGGCCTGGGCGAGACCCAGACCGAAGGCAAGAAGGTGCTCGACCTGATCAACACCGCCCGCCAGCAACCACGCCAATGTGGCGCCCAGGCCTTTGCCGCCACCACGCCCCTGAGCTGGAACGAAGCACTCGCCAACGCCGCCGCCGGCCACGCGCGCAACATGGCCAACGGCAACTTCTTCGATCACCTGGACCACGATGGCCGCACCCCGGGTGACCGGGCTGAACTGGCAGGCTACATAGGCCAGCAGATCGGCGAGAACATCGCCGCCGGCATGGACACCCCACGCAAGGTGGTCGACGGCTGGCTGGCCAGCCCCGGGCACTGTGCCAACCTGATGAACCCGCAGTTCCGCGAAATGGGCGCCGCCTACGCCATGGACCCGAAAAGTGATGCCGGCATCTACTGGACCGGGTTGTTTGGCGTGCAGCAGCAATAACGGTTTGTATCCCAACGTATCTTCCCGGCGAGGCGACACACTGCGAGGTGCAGCCCCCCGGCGATGACACATTGCGGATACGCCGGCGCGGTTTCCTGTGCACACCGGCCCACCCCGGGCCACTTGCGAGGAAACCGTCATGTCCCAGAACAGCACCGTGCTCTACACCGGCAAAACCCACACCACCGGCGGGCGTGAAGGCGCGTCCCACAGCGATGACCTGCACCTGGACATCAAGCTGTCGCCGCCCGGCTCCAAGGCGCCCGGCACCAACCCCGAGCAACTGTTTGGTGCCGGCTGGTCCGCCTGCTTTATCGGCGCAATGGGCAAAGCCGCACAAACCCTTCACATCCGCCTGCCCGCCGACACGGCAGTGAGTGCCGAAGTGGACCTGGTGAACAGCCCGGAAGATGGCTATTACCTACAGGCGCGCCTGCGGGTCAGCCTGCCGGGTATCGAACACTCGGCGGCGCAGGCTCTGGTGGACCGTGCCCACCAGACGTGCCCGTATTCCAAGGCCACCCGCGGCAATATCGCGGTAACGATTACGGTGGCCTGAAGGGAGCTCAGCGAAGCATTATCCGGCCGAGACACTAAAGTGCCATCTAGTGGATAATCCCGCTGAACTGGCTGAGTCCCGGGATGTCTGTAGCTTGGCATCCCTACCTCAGCGAACCGTGGCAAGAAGGCGTTCACCGAATGACAAACTGGCTGCAAGGCGGCGGCGAAATGGCCGAACGGGTCCGGCATCACAACTGGGCCAATACGCCATTGGGGCCTTTGGAACACTGGCCGGACGTACTGAAGACCACCGTCGCCCTGTGCCTTGCCTCCAGTTTCCCCCAGGCGATCGTCTGGGGGCCTGCGCTGATCACGCTTTACAACGACGGGTTTATCCCGATTCTCGGCGACAAGCCGGATGCCCTCGGGCGGCCATTCAACGAGATCTGGCAGGAAGCCTGGCCCGAGATCAGTCCGATCGCGGATGCCGCCTTCGCAGGTGAAGCCACCTTTATCGAAAACTTCCCGCTGACGATCGAACGCGGCGGCGCGCCGGAGCAGGCGTACTTCACCTTCTGCTACAGCCCGATCCGCGACGTACAGGGCAAGGTGGTCGGCATGCTCGACACCGTGACCGAAACCACCGCCACCGTGGTTTTGTCCCAGCGCCTGGCCGAGCTGAATGCAAGCCTGGAGCAGCGCGTCACCGAAAGGACCACCCTGCTGACCCAGACCGAAGCCGCCTTGCGTCAATCGCAAAAGCTTGAAGCCATCGGCCAGTTGACCGGTGGCGTGGCCCACGACTTCAACAACCTGCTGACCATCATTCGCTCATCCGTCGACTTCCTGCGGATGCCGAGCCTGTCCGAAGAGCGTCGCCAGCGCTACATGAGCGCGGTCACCGACACGGTGGACCGGGCCGGCAAATTGACCAGCCAGTTGCTCGCATTTGCCCGGCGCCAGCCGCTGAACCCGGAAGTGTTCGATGCAGGCCTGCGGGTGAAAAACATCGGCGAGATGCTCGAGACGGTGACTGGCGCGCGGATTCATGTGCACGTCGAACTGCCCGGGCAGCCGTGCTACATCCGCGCCGACTCCAGCCAGTTTGAAACCGCCCTGATCAACATCGCCCTCAACGCCCGGGACGCGATGAACGGCCAGGGTAGCCTGACCCTGCGACTGGACGCCGATCAAGCACTGCCGAGCATCCGTGGTGACGCCGGTTCACGCCAGGCGTTCATCGCCATTTCACTCACCGACACCGGCAGCGGGATTCCCGGGGAGACGTTCGAGCGCATCTTCGAACCCTTCTTCACCACCAAGGAAGTCGGCAAGGGCACCGGCCTGGGACTGTCCCAGGTGTTCGGCTTCGCCAAGCAATCGGGCGGCAACGTCGATGTGGCCAGCCAGGTCGGCCAGGGCACGGTGTTTACCCTGTACTTGCCGCAAGTGGTACCTGAAGAGAGCTTCCAACGTGACACCCCGGACACCTGCGGGCTGATCACCGAATGCGCCCAGCGCCATATCCTGGTGGTGGAAGACAACCTGGAAGTGGGCCGCTTTGCCAATCAGATCCTCCAGGACCTCGGCTACCAGACCACCTGGGCAACCAATGCCGAACAGGCGCTGGAACTGGCCGGCGCAGACGCGTTGGGGTTCGATGCGGTGTTTTCCGACGTGGTGATGCCCGGCATCACCGGGGTGGCCCTGGCCAGGGAACTGCGACGCCGCCGGCCCGGCCTGCCGGTGGTACTGACCTCGGGCTACAGCGAGGAACTGGCGGAAAGCGGCTATGAAGGCCTGGTGTTCCTGCCCAAGCCCTACTCGGCCGACCAGGTCTCACAGGTGCTGGCCAAGGCGCTGCTCAAGGGCTGAGGCCTATTCCGCGACGGCCACCTGGTTACGCCCGAGGGCCTTGGCGCGGTACAGCGCCTTGTCTGCGGTGTTCATCAGGCCGTGCAGGTCCTGGTCCACCGCGCGAGCCCAGGCCACGCCGAGGCTTGCGGTCAACCCCTTGACCGGCTCGCTGGTCAGCCCGGCAATGGCCTTGATCAACTGCTCGGCGATGTCCCGCCCGGTCTCCAGCGACGTATCCGGCAGCAGCACCGCAAACTCCTCGCCCCCCAGCCGCCCATACACATCGGCCTGGCGAAACGACGCGCTGATCACCCCGCCGATCTGACGCAGCACCTGGTCCCCGGCCTGGTGCCCGTAGGTGTCATTGATGTCCTTGAAGTGGTCCATGTCCATCATCAGCGCGCACAACGGCTGCTGGTTATGCCGGCACTGTTCGTAGAGCAACTGCGCATGCTCGAAAAACGCCCGGCGGTTCATCAGGCCGGTGAGTTCGTCGGTTTGTGCGGCGCGGGCGGAGATGTTGTGGGCACGTTCCATTTGCCGGGTCAGGCGAAAGGCTTTTTCCAGGGCATCCGACAGCTTGCGCGTGGCGCCACCGACAAACGAAGAGAACACCAGCACCGCCAGGGCCATGCCGACTTGCATCGACGACGGTTGAAACAGCAGCCACAGGGTGCACGGCAGCAGTACCAGGCCCATGGAGACCAGGGTCATGTAGCGATAGGCCGAATAACACGAGACTGCGCTGACCGACATGCCCACGGTGAACAACATCACCAGGGCCTGGGACAGGCGGTCGTCGGTGGGCATCAGGGCGAATGCGCCGATGCCCCAGACCCCGGCCGACAACATCAGCGTTACCCAGTAGCGCCGCTCCCAGCGCGCGGGGGTGCGTTCACTGTTGGGGCAGCGAAACCAGTCCATGAACATCCACACCCGCAGCAACGACGTCCCCGCCAATACCACCAGCCAGACCAGCATTACCCTGTGATCAAAACGTTCCCAGCACAGCCAGCACAGCATGGCGGCCGCCATATAACTGCCGAACACTGCAGAGAAAGACTGGCGAAACAGCTGGTGCAATCGATCTGTTCGTACCTGCTCCTCGATGAAGCAATCCTGGTCCTGCCCACGCCCAAGGCCATTCATTTGGTCCGCCTGATCTTACTGCCGCGACAAAGTGCCATTGTGGCATCCTGCCAGTAGCCCTAACAACTGAATCAAGCGTGCTAGAGCGCCGAAAGCAGGATAAATATAGGTGAACACCTTCTCGCTCGCTCCAAGGATCAGAGTCCACCCATGAATACCCACCCGATTACCACCGAACGCCTGATTCTCAGGCCCGCAGCGGCCGACGATGTGGCCAGTGTATTTGCCATTTATGGCGATCCCGAGACCAACCGCTACAACCCGGCAGGCCCCTTGACGGACCTGGGCCAAGCCGAGGCCGCCCTGGCTCGCTGGCTGCTGCACTGGACAGAACATGGTTTCGGCCAATGGGCGATTGCCACACAAGAGGCGCCGGACCGCGTGATCGGCTTTGGTGGCATCACCTTGTACCCCTACAACGACGTTGAGCGGATCAACCTGGGCTACCGCTTTGCGGTCAGCGCCTGGGGCCAGGGCTTTGCAACCGAGCTTGCCAGGGCGGCGTTGCAGTTTGCGTTTGTCGAGCTGGACCAGCCGCAGGTGTACGGCGTGGTGCGTCCGGCGCATACAGCGTCGATCAAGGTGCTGGAGAAAATCGGCATGCAGTACATCGATGAGCTGGACGATGTACCCGGTCAGGCGCCGAGCCTGGTGTATATGGCCCGGCGGGCCCTCTGACCTTTGTATCGCAGTGTGTCCAAACACCGCTGCGATACAAAACCTTTAACCCAACCTCTTTCTCGAAACAGACGGGATACACAACTACGTTCAACTGTGAGCCAGGCACACCACCCGCCGCCGGAGACTCACCATGCACACACAGTTGAACACCCCACCCCGCCGCCTGATGGGCGCGTCGCTGCTGGCCTTTGCGCTGTTGCAGTTCGGTGCCCTCGGCGTCGCCAGTGCACAGGATGCGCAAGCACCTGCGGCTGCCAGCGCAACTGCCCACAGCGCGCTCGGCCCGTTGAAGCATGTGAAAGCCGGCTTGCTGGATGTGGCCTACGCCGAAGTCGGCCCGGCCGATGGCCCGGTGGTGATCCTGCTGCATGGCTGGCCCTACGACATTGACAGCTACTCCGAGGTAGCGCCGCTGCTGGTCGCCCAGGGCTACCGGGTGCTGGTGCCTTACGCCCGAGGCTATGGCGATACCCATTTCCTGTCGGCAAAGACCCTGCGCAACGGCCAGCCGGCCGCCCTCGCCGTCGACCTGATCGACTTCATGGACGCGCTGAAGATCAAGCAGGCCGTGCTCGGCGGCTATGACTGGGGGGCGCGCACCGCCGACATCGTCTCGGCGTTGTGGCCTGAGCGGGTCAAGGCGCTGGTATCGGTCAGCGGCTACCTGATCGGCAACCAGGCCGCGGGCAAGAACCCATTGCCGCCCAAGGCCGAGTTGCAATGGTGGTACCAGTTCTACTTCGCCACCGATCGCGGCGCCGCCGGCTATGCGAAAAACACCCACGACTTTGCCAAGTTGATCTGGCAGATCGCCTCGCCAAAATGGGCATTCGACGACGCCACCTTCGACCGCAGCGCCAAAGGCCTGGACAACCCCGACCACGTCGCCGTATCGATCTTCAACTACCGCTGGCGCCTGGGGCTGGTGCAGGGCGAGAAAAAATACGCTGCGCTGGAGCAGAAACTCGCCACCGCCCCGTCCATCAACGTGCCCACCATCACCATGGAAGGCGACGCCAACGGCGCGCCGCACCCGGCCGCAGAGGACTATGCCAAACGCTTTACCGGCAAGTACGAATACCGCCTGATCACCGGCGGCAT
This sequence comes from Pseudomonas sp. SDO5522_S412, assembly GCF_054071215.1. NCBI lineage: Bacteria > Pseudomonadati > Pseudomonadota > Gammaproteobacteria > Pseudomonadales > Pseudomonadaceae > Pseudomonas > Pseudomonas sp. SDO5522_S412. The sequence goes on from NZ_JBSVWQ010000039.1 coordinate 20,625, forward strand.
CGGCCACAACCTGCCGCAGGAAGCACCGCAAGCCTTTGCCAAGGCTGTGATCGATGCGGACCACCTGTGATGAAGCGCCTGCATCTTGCTGCACTCGTCGCTGCAACAGCTGCCGTGGTGGCCACCGCTACCGGGTTCGCCTTTGGCGGCCCGGCTACCAGCGAGCCTTCGCCGATCTACGGCGTGACCATTCCCGACGGCTACCGCCAATGGGAGCTGATCGCGCCGGCACAGGAAGCCGACCCGCTGAATGAACTGCGAGTGGTGCTGGGCAATAAAGTGGCGCTCAAGGCGTACCGCGACGGCACGCTGCCCTTCCCCGACGGCACTGTGCTGGCGAAACTGGCCTGGAAACATGTGCAATCGCCCGAGTTCAAGACCGCGTCGATTCCCGGCGCGGCAACCACCGTGCAGTTCATGGTCAAGGACTCGAAGAAATACGCAGCGACCGGAGGCTGGGGCTTTGGACGGTTCATCAATGGCAAGCCGGTGGACCAGGCGCAGCATGAGACCTGCTTTGCCTGCCATCAGGCGCTGGTGAAGAACCATGATTATGTGTTCACCCGGCTGGCGCCTTAGCGCAATAGCCTTTTTCAACAACAAACGCCGCGGCAACCGGGCATCCCGTAGCAGCTGCCTCGCTTGGGCTCGACAGCTGCTACGTTGTGTGGGGTTTTATCAGGCCGGAACGCCCAGGATGATATGGGACGCCTTGATCACCGCCGTGGCGCTCACGCCCGGCTTCAACCCCAGCTCGGCCACCGCGTCGCGGGTCACGATGGAAAACACCTTCGAACCACCCGCCAACTCGATCACCACTTCCGCATTCACCGCGCCGTCATTCACGCTCAGCACCTTGCCTTCCAGGCAGTTGCGGGCCGACAGGCGGATGTCGCTGGATTCGGTCATCAACATCACCCACGGCGCCTTGATCAGCGCGACCGCTTCCTTGCCCACGGCAATGCCCAGGTTGCGGATGCTTTCCATGGTCACCACCGCCACCAATTGCTCGCCACCGGGCAGGGTCAACACCACTTCGGCGTTGACCGCGCCGTCCTGGACCTGGCTGACCTGGCCTTTGAATACGTTGCGTGCACTGACTTTCATGGGAACGGTCCTTTTCTTGACTTATAGGTTAGGAATTGCCGCGCATGATTAAACGTTGCGTTGTGTAAAAACAACTATAGCGCCCTGCTCTGCCTGGAACCCCACGCAAATAAAGAAGGCCGCCCAATGGGCGGCCTTCATCTGGAGCAGTTACCGACGACTGATTAAAACAGCGCGTAGGTGTAGTTGAAGATCAGGCGAGTCTGATCCTGGTCGGCGGTGCCGGTGTTATGGCCGTGGTAGCTGCCGGTACGGAACGTAGTACCGAAGCCTTTCAGCGGGCCTTCCTGCACGACGTAATCAAGACGGAAATCGGTTTCGCGTTCCGACTGATCGCTGCCACCGGCAACCTTGGCCTTGATGTCGCTGCCGTTCAGGTAGGCAATCGAGGCTTTCAGGCCCGGCACCAGGGTTCTGAAGTCATACAGGTACTGACCGAAATTGACCTGCTCGCCCGCACGGGAGAACTGGCCAACCACCGCGTCGGTGAACAGGTAGAAGTCGGAACCGGCCGCGCCTTGGGCGGTTGGATCGGCGATGCTGCCCTGGTTGACCCAGACGAAGCCACCGTCATCACTCACGCCGATATGGCCGAGCATCAACTGGCTGCCGCCCAACTGATAGGTGAAGGCAGCACTGTAGGTTTTGTTGTCGACTTCACCGGCGTGCTTGGCATAGCCGCCGTTGTTGTTGAACGCATAGCCGGCCGAACCGTTTTTGCCGTCGCTGGTGCTGTCGAAATAACGCAGGTCGGTCTTGAACGACTGGTCATTGCCCAACGGCAATACGTGGACCAGGCCGAAATAGTTCTGTTTGTAGAAGTCTTCCAGGTTGGCGTAGTAGTACTGCAACGTCAGGTTTTTAGCGATGACGTTGTCAGAAGAACCAAACGGCTGGTAGTCGACACCACCGAAACGGAAGCTGTCGCTGTCGCGAGTGGCACCGGCCACGCTCAAGCCCGTGGAGTTGCTCGATGCACGACCTTCAGCCTTGTTCAGCTCGCCGCCGGTGAAGGTGACGTTGGGAATGTCCTTGGAAGTCAGGATGCCGCCGTCAAAGGTCTGCGGTGCGGCACGGCTGTCGTTGGACACCAGGATCGGCAGGATCGGCGCCAAACCACCGCCCACGTGCAATTCAGTCTGGGAAATACGGAATTTAACGTTGCCGGCTGCGCGACCGAAGCTGTCAGCAGGCTCGGTGCCATTGTTCTTCACCGGGAAGAAGCTGTTGCCGTTACCCGACAGGCCATTGCCCGCTGCGTGGCCATCGCCACCGTCCAGACGCAACGCGCCGAAAGCCATCACGTCGAAACCTACGCCGACGGTGCCCTGGGTGTAACCGGATTTATAGTCGAAACGCAGTACTTGAGCCGCTTCCCGCAGGTCGTTCGCCGTGCCGGAGTGAACGTCGGCGTTGTAGTACATGGTGCGCGAACTGATCGAAGAATGACTGTCTTCGAGGAAGCCGCTATGGCCGTCACCCGTGCCGAGTGAGCCAAGACCAAAGCCGTCTGCGCTGGCGTGTTGTGCAAGGACAGCCGCCGTGATGGCCAACGCTAATGTAGAGAGTTTCATTTACTGCGCCCCTGTGAACATTATTTTTTTACTGTCCTTCGAGCGAATACCGTTGCGGCCCTGCAAACGCTGCGGATTGTGGCATGGGGCCGATGGCGCAGATTGTGAAATTTTTGTCATGTACCGATGAAAAAACCGTCATGAAAAGGCCGTACAAGCCGGCCTTTTTCGAGGGTTGAATGGCCTGCAGTTGTACGACAACCGCTACTGCGCCGTGCGCTGATCAGGCTGGAGTCGGTGGCGAAAATGCGAGAAATGGTAGGCAACCGCCAGCCACATAAACCATGCAGGCATCACGCAAAGGGCCAGGCGGGTATCTGGGCGAAGTGCCAGCAGGCAAAGTACGAACGCCATGAAGCCAAGTGAAACCCACGCCAACGGCACGCCACCGGGCATTTTGTAGAGGGATTTTCATGTAGCTCCGGGCACTTTTTCCGATAGGCGATGTAGGACGCCAGGATGGTCGACCAGGTAAAGATCACCAGGATCGCCGAAACGGTGGAGACGATGGTAAAGGCCGTCATCACTTCCGGGACTATAAACAGCAGCAACAAGCCCAGCAGCATCAGGAAGGTGGTAAACGCCAGGCTGATAAACGGCACGCTGTTTTTCGACAGTCGTCGGAATATCCCGGGTGCGTCTCCCAGGTCCGCCAGGCCGAACAACATGCGACTCGCCGAAAACACCCCGCTGTTGGCCGAAGAAGCCGCTGAGGTCAGTACCACGAAATTCACAATCCCGGCGGCGGCGGGAAAGCCGGCCACCAGGAACAGCTCGACAAAGGGGCTCTTGCTGGGCGACACCTGCTCCCAGGATGTCACCGCAATGATGCAGGCCAAGGCCAGCACGTAGAACAGGATGATCCGCAGCGGAATCGAGTTGATTGCCTTGGGCAGTGTCTTCTCCGGCGAACGGGTTTCGGCCGCCGCCGTGCCGATCAACTCGGTACCGGCAAACGAGAAGATCGCCATCTGGAACCCGGCAAAGAAGCCGAACACGCCATTGGGAAACGCCGCCTGTTTATCCAGCAAATGATTCAGGGAAGCCGTGACGCCGGTGGGCGACACAAACGAGCTGGCAATCAACACCACGCTCACACTGATCAGGGTCACCACGGCGATGATCTTGATGATCGCAAACCAGAACTCCACCTCGCCGAACAGCCGCACCGTCAGCACATTCAAGGCAAACAGGGTCAGCAGCATTGCAATCGCCGGTATCCAGGCCGGCACGTGCGGGAACCAGTACTGGAAAAAGCCCCCGACCACCACCGCATCCCCCACCACCGCCACGCTCCAGCTCAGCCAGTACGACCAGCCAAGAAAAAACGCCGCACGCGGCCCCAGGTAGGCACCGGCAAAGTCGGCGAAGCTCTTGAAGTTCAGGTTGGACAGCAGCAGCTCACCCATGGCGCGCATCACGAAATACACAAACAGCCCGATGATCATGTAGATCAGGATGATCGAGGTGCCGGACAGCGCGATGATCTTGCCCGAGCCCATGAACAGGCCGGTGCCGATCGCACCGCCCATGGCCATCAGTTGGATATGGCGGTTGTTGAGGGTGCGTTGCAAAGCGGGCTTTTCAATCAGCCCGGGCACGGTTGTTTTCATCACAAAACCTCTTGTTATGTTTTTGAGTTTTGGCAGAAAAAAGTCAGGCGTTGTTTATTGTTGGAATGGCATCGGGATCAGGCGTGTTTGTTCTCGAAACCGTGCAGCACGTTGACCGCGTTGATGCCGATTTCATCGACCATGTAGCCGCCTTCCATCACAAACAGCGTGGGTACGCCGACGCTGGCGATGATCTCGCCGATGCCGAGGAAGTCGCGGCTTTCCAGCAGGAAATGGCTGATGGGGTCGTCCTTGAAGGTGTCGACGCCGAGGGAAATCACCAGCACTTGCGGCGAGAACGTTCTGAGTTGATTGCAGGCGTCGAGCAACGCTTCTTTGTAGGTGCTCCACCCGGTGTTTTTCGCCAGCGGGTAGTTCAGGTTGAACCCCTCGCCCGCCCCGGCACCGCGCTCGGCACTGAAGCCCGAATAGTAGGGATACGACACGGACGGATCGCCATGCAGCGAGACGAACATCACGTCGCTGCGGTCGTAGAAAATGTTCTGCGTGCCGTTGCCGTGATGGAAATCCACGTCCAGCACCGCGACCCGTTTGGCGCCTTGGGTGATCGCCTGTTGCGCGGCAATGGCTGCGTTATTCAGGTAGCAATAACCGCCCATGTATTCCCGCGCCGCATGGTGGCCCGGTGGCCGGCACAGGGCGAAGGCGCTGTTGTGGCCTTCATCAATCAACGCAAGGCCGGTGAGCGCGATATCGGCGCTGGTCTTCACCGCTTCCCAGGTGGTGCTGGTGATCGGTGAACCGGCATCCATCGCGAAAAACCCGAGCTTGCCGTCGATGAATTCCGGCACCTGCTCATTGGCCAGGTCCCGCACCGGCCACACCAGCGGCAAGGCGTCATGGGCACGGCCAATCGCCGTCCATTCGGCCCAGGCAGTTTCCAGGAAGGACACGTAGCGTTCGCTGTGGGCATTGACGTAACAGGCCCGGTCGAACGTGCGCGGCACGATGATATCGCCCAGCCCAACGTGCTTGACCCGATCACGCACCGTGTCGGCGCGGCTGGGTTGTTCGAAGGACGGCTTGAGCACGCCATCCTTGAGTTCGGTGCCATGGTGCAAACGATGAGAGTCGCTGAAAACAGTCAACATGAAAGACATCCACCCGTGAAAGACAGGTGATTATTTTGTTCTGGCTGCGGTGGGCTTTCTTTGCTTTTACGTGCGCCGATGCTAGCGTAATCGGGAATTTTTACCCCAAATAGCCGCCATGAAGAAAAATAAAACCAGACAGGTCGCACTTGACGACACCGATCTCGCCATCCTCGCCTTGCTGCAGGAAGACGCGAGTATTTCCAACGCCGAACTCAGCGAGCGGCTGTCACTGAGCCTCACTCCATGCTGGCGACGGCGCAAGCGGCTGGAGGAAGAAGGCGTGATCAAGGACTACCAGGCCAACCTCGATCGCAAGATGCTGGGCCTGGAGATCATGGCGTTTGTGCATGTGCGGTTTGCCGTGCATTCCGACCATACGCCGGAAGATTTTGAGGCGGTGATCAAGGAACTGGCGCAGGTGCAGGCGTGCCACAAGATCACCGGGGATGCGGATTATCTGCTGCAGGTGTTGGCGGAGGATCTGGATGCGTACAGCGATTTTGTGGAGAGCGTGTTGCGGCGGCAGTTGGGGATTGCGTCGATTCAGTCGAGCCTGGCGTTGCGGGAGGTGAAGGCGACAAGTCGGGTGGCCATTCCGGGGCGGGTTGGGAAGTGATCCGATGCAAATACTATTGTGGCGAGGGAGCTTGCTCCCGTTGGACTGCGTAGCGGTCCTTTCTTTGGACGCGCTTAGCACCCCGGCAGGAGCAAGCTCCCTCGCTACAGGTCAAGCCATATCCCTGTAGTGTTTCCAACAAACAGCCGAAATCTGCCTTTACATGTAGCATTTACTACCAATACACTCATTCTCGCCAAGCCGTAGCAAAAACAACAAGGCGAGATATGACCAACCTACGTGACAAACTCACCGACGCCGCACTCAGCCCTACGCCTTCCGAGCGCAAGGTGATCCGTGCCCTCCTCGACCACTATCCACGCAGCGGCCTCGGTTCCATGGCGCGCCTGGCCGAACACGCCGGGGTCAGCGACCCGACCATCATGCGGTTGGTGAAGAAGCTCGGCTTCGGTGGCTATGCCGAATTCCAGGACGCCTTGCTCAGCGAAATGGACCACCGCCTGCGGTCCCCAATCACCCTGCTGCAACCCCGGGCGCACTCGTCCCAGGATGACGCCTGGGCCACTTACCTGCACGACTGCAACCGCGCCCTTCAGGAAACCCAGGCCCTGACCCAACCCGAAGACGTGCGCGTACTCACCGAATGGCTGCTGGATACCAAACACCAGGTGTTCTGCTTCGGCGGCCGGCTCAGCAGTTTTCTCGCGGGCTACCTGGTGAATCACTTGCGCCTGTTGCGTCCGGGCTGTCATTCCCTGGAAGACAACGCCCAGTTACCCGACCGAATCCATGACATCCAGCGCCAGGACCTGGTGCTGCTGTTCGACTACCGCCGCTACCAGACCCAGGCCTTGCGCGTGGCAACCGCCGCCAAGGCGCGGGGCGCGCGGGTGGTGTTGTTCACCGACATTTATGCCTCGCCGCTGCGGGAATTGGCCGACTTGATCATCAGCTCCCCAGTGGAATCGGTGTCGGCCTTTGACACGATGGTGCCCGCCCTCGCGCAGGTAGAAGCCCTGATCGCCACCCTCACACAACACAGCAATGGCCTGGATGCCCGCCTGGAAGGGATCGATGCCCTTCGCACGGAATTCGCCGCTCACCTTTTGGAGGAAAAATAACAATGTTCACGCTCCCCCATCATTCGCCCCGCGATCTTCCGTTCACCGCGGGCAACACCGCCTTGCTGCTGGTGGACATGCAACGTGCCTGGCTCGACCCGGCACTCGACCCGCATTTGCAGGGCCCGCACGCAGCATATTTCCTGGGTCGTGCTCGGGAAACGGTGATCCCCAATCAAGTCCGGCTGTTGAATGCGGTGCGCGAAGCCCGGCAAAACGTGCTGCACACCATCATCGAAAGCCTCACGGCGGATGGCCGCGATCGCTCGCTGGATCACAAGCTGTCGGACATGCATTTGCCCAAGGGCAGCTACCAGGCCGGCGTGATTGACGAGTTGACGCCCATTGAAAATGAAATCGTGCTGCCCAAGACGTCGTCCGGGGTCTTCAACTCCACCAACATCGATTACGTGCTGCGCAATCTGGAAACCCGGCACCTGATCATCGCCGGCATCGTTACCGACCAGTGCGTCGACATGGCCGTGCGTGACGCCGCAGACCGTGGCTATCTGGTGACCCTGATCGAAGATGCCTGCGCCACTTACACCTTCGAACGGCATCACGCGTGCCTCGAGGCGATCAAGGGTTATTGCTGGATCACCGACACCCAAACCGTGATCAACCGTTTGCAGGAGTTGCGCCCGTGAGCCTGATCCAGCCAACGGCAATGACCACTATCGTCACCACCGACCTGATTGGTGTGACTCGCGGACGTTCGTTTCCCACGGACGAGCTTGAGAGTTATCAGCAAGCCGGTGTGGGTTGGGTGCCGGCCAACAGTGCGCTGACGCCTCAGGACCGGGTGGCGGAGAATAATCCCTGGGGCTCCTGCGGCGATTTGCGCCTGATCCCGGACATGAATACCCGCGTGCAGGTGCCCAACGGCCCGGACGCCAATGCGCCGGGCCTGGATTTTATCCACGCCGATATCTGCGAAACCGACGGCCAGCCCTGGGCGGCCTGCCCGCGCACGATGTTGCGCAACGAGATCCAGCGTTATCGCGACGAGCTGGGGCTTGAGGTGACTGCCGCGTTCGAACATGAGTTCAACCTCGGCTACAAGGCCCCTGACAACGCTCACCATGCCTTCTCGCTTTCCGCCCAGCATCACGCCGCGTCTTTCGGCGGCTGGCTGTTGAGCGCGCTGAAGGCGGCCGGCGTCGAACCGGAGATGTTTTTGCCGGAGTATGGCAAGGCGCAATACGAAGTCACCTGCCGTCCCACTCAAGGTGTGGCCGCAGCCGATCGCGCGGTGAATGTGCGGGAGATCACCCGTGAAATCGCGCGCCAGATGGGCCTGGATATCAGCTTCTCGCCCAAGCTCGAAGCCGATGGCGTGAGCAACGGCGTGCACCTGCATATCAGCTTGCAGGATCCAGCCGGAAACGCGGTGATGTACGACGCGCAAAGCAGCAACGGGCTGTCCGAAAAAGGCCGGCAGTGGGCGGCGGGCGTGTTGAAATTCCTGCCCGCGTTATGCGCCTTCAGCGCGCCCACGCCGATTTCCTACCTGCGCTTGAAGCCTCATCACTGGAGTGCGTCCTACGCCAACCTGGGCCAGCGCAATCGCGAAGCGTCACTGCGGATTTGCCCGACCATCACCATCGGCGGCAAGTCCCCGGCCAGGCAATACAACCTGGAGTTCCGCCCGCTGGACGCAACCGCCTCACCGCACCTGAGCATGGCCGCCGTGCTGATTGCCGGCCGCCTAGGCCTCCAGCAAAAGCTCACGCTGGACAGTTCCTCCGATGAAGACCCGGAGTCCATGAGCGATGAACAACGCCAGGCGCGGCATATCCTCGCCCTGCCCGACACCCTAGAAGACGCCCTCGCCAGCCTGCGCAACAACCCGCAGTTGCTGGACCAATTGCCGCCACTGCTGATGGATGCCTACTTCGCCCTGAAAGCCGAAGAGCTCAAATCCACCGAGAAACTGACGCCTGCCGAACTCTGTGATCACTATGCCCGCCTTTACTGATTCCCCCGAACACGGCCTGTTCAAGAAACCGGTATACCGGGTCAGCCGGCAAGAGTCCGAGCACCCGGTGATTCTGGTTTGCGAACATGCCAGTTCCTACATCCCCACGGAACTGAACGCCCTGGGCCTGAACGATGAAGCGGCAAAGGAGCATATCGCCTGGGACATCGGTGCGCTGAAACTGGCGGAACGACTCTCGAGGGCCCTGGATGCCACGTTGATCTCGGCCGCCTATTCGCGCTTGCTGATCGACCTCAATCGCCCGCTGGAAGCCCCCGACAGCATTCCGCCACGCAGCGAAATCTACGACGTGCCAGGCAACCGGGAACTTCCTGACATCGTTCGCCAGTATCGCCAGGAGCGCTTGTTCACACCCTTTCACCAGCGCTTGAGCGCCCTGATCGATGCGCGACTGGCGCAAGGTCGCGAAGTGCGCATCGTGGCCGTCCACAGCTTCACCCCGATTTACCACGGCCAACCCCGCCCGCTCGAGGCCGGCGTGTTGTTTGCCGGCGCCGCCGCCTATGCCGAAGGGATTCTGCAAGGGTTGGCCGCCCAGGGCTTGAACGTTGCCGCCAACCAGCCTTACGAAGTGGATGTGCTCGGTGACATGACCGTGCCGTTCCACGGTGATCAGCGCGGCATTGAGGCCGTGCTGCTGGAGGTCAGGAACGACCTGCTGCGAACGCCCCATGCGCTGCAGTCATGGGCGGACTATCTGGCTCCACTGCTGTAGCTGCTGTTGGCTGGACCGGTCTTACAACTATAAAAAAACCGCCTGGGCGTCTTTTAACCTGCCGGGTTCAAGAACATGTTCGGCCGCTTTGGCGGCTGCGCATTCGCCTTACTTCATACGGAAGTACCCCATCATGGCAATTGAAGAGTTTGGCTATAAACAAGAACTGAAGCGCAGCCTGTCCCTTACGGACCTGGTGATCTACGGGATGATCTTCATGATCCCCATCGCGCCCTTTGGCGTGTATGGCTATGTGAACAGCGAAGCGCCCGGCATGGTACCGCTGGCCTATATCGTCGGCATGGTGGCAATGCTGTTTACCGCGTTGAGCTACGGCAGCATGGCGCGGGCGTTCCCGATTGCCGGCTCGGTGTATTCCTACGCCCAGCGCGGGCTGAATCCAGGTGTCGGGTTTATTGCCGGTTGGCTGCTGTTGCTCGATTACCTGCTGATCCCGCCGTTGCTGTATATCTATGCCGCGATTGCGCTGAACCACTTGTACCCCGAGATTCCGAAGACCGCATTTATCCTGGCGTTCCTGGTCAGTGCCACCCTGGTCAACCTGCGCGGTATGACGTTTACCGCGCGCATGAACATCGTGTTCCTGCTGGCGCAACTGGTGGTGCTGGGGATTTTCCTAGTGTGTGCCTGGAAGGCTCTGCACGGGGGTGCCGGCAACGGCCACCTGACGCTGGCGCCGCTGTACAACCCCACAGGATTCAACTTTGGGTTGCTGATGCAGGGCGTTTCAATCGCGGTGCTGTCGTTCCTGGGCTTTGACGCGATTTCCACCCTGGCGGAAGAAACCAGAGGCGATGCCGGGCGCAGTGTGGGCCGGGCCGCGCTGATCAGTTTGCTGGTGATGGGCGCGATTTTCGTGGCGCAAACCTGGCTGGCAACCGACCTTGCGGCAGGCATGGGCTTCACGTCCGCCGACTCGGCTTTTTACGAAATTGCAGCCATTGCCGGCGGCAGCTGGCTGGCTTCGCTGACGGCGATTGCCACGGCGTTGGCGTGGGGTGTGGCGGTGTCCATCACCTCGCAGGCAGCAGTGTCGCGACTGCTGTTCGGCATGGCCCGGGATGGCAAGCTTCCGGGAATCCTGGCCAGGGTCCATCCGAAATACAGCACGCCATACCTGAGCATTTACCTGGTGGGCGTGCTGTCGCTGGTCATCTGCTACTTCTTCATCGACACCGTGGACACCCTCACCTCACTGGTGAATTTCGGCGCCCTGAGCGGCTTCATGATCCTGCACATCACCGTGATCAACTACTACTGGCGGCGCATGCAGTCGCGCAATGTGTGGCGGCACCTGATCACGCCGGTGCTGGGCTTTGTGATCACCTTCGCGATCATGTTCAACATGGGACTGCAGGCACAGAAGCTCGGGATTGCCTGGGTCGTGATCGGGCTGGTCTACCTGCGGTTCCTCAGCCGCAAGGGCGCGAGCCTGGTGCTGTCCAAGGACATCTGACGGCTAGCGCAGTGACTGCTGCAGAAACTCACTGATCAAGCTGAGTACCTGCTGCTGGATCTGCGGCTTGGGACGAGCACCCTTGGCATCCAGGCAGATAAAGCCTTCGCCGGGGTCGCTCTGTTCAATCCGCTCCACCGCGCCCGGCTTGCAGAGGGGCAGGAAGCTGAAGTGCGTGGCGTCGCTGATTTCCACGTAGCGCGACGTCTTCTGCGGCAGGCGCTTGGCCAAGTCGGCCGACTCGAGTGCGGCGGGCAATTCCGGCGACGGCGTGCCCGCCGCAATCACTAGCGTGGGGCGGTTCAGCGCCGCGAGGCTGGCATCGCTGAAGCCGCGGGCGAATCCCAGGTCCAGGGAAACAATGGCCGCCACGCGCGGGTCGCTCAAGTCACCGGCCAGTCGCTGCCTCGCCTGCTCGGTGCGACCAACCTCAAGTTGTTCGTAGGCCTTGCAAGGGGCAATTTCCGGATGCAACTTGCAGTCCTCGGTAAAGCGCTGCGGATCAAAGCGGGCACCGCCGACTTCGAGTGCGGTCCAGCCACCGAGGGAGTGCCCGACGACGGCGATCTTGCGTTGGGCCACCGCGCCGAAGCGTTTCGGCTGGGCAATCACGGCATCAATCACCCGATGGATATCCAGGGGCCGTTTCCACAGCTCGGAAGCGGCCGGCTGTGTGCGGTCCTTGCTGGTGGTGCCGGGGTGGTTGGGCGAGGCGACGATGTAACCCTGCCCGGCCAACGCGCTGGCGAGCCAGGACTGGTTGATCCAGTTGCCGAAGATGCCGTGGGAGATCACCACCAACGGATGCTCGCCGGCGGCCGGTGCGGCGTCCTTCAAGGCCGGCGCGCCGTAGAAAACCGGATTGTCGGCGATCAGTTGTGGCGTGCCGGTGGCATCGGTCGGGTACCACACCGCCACCTGCAACGGCCTGCCGTGTTCAGCGTCGGGAATCACAATTTCCTGGAACCCGGTCCGCACCTCGCCGGCTTGGGCCAGCCCGGTGACAACCATCAACAACAGAGCAGCACACAGCGTTTTCATCCTTGAGTTCCCTAAGTGGCTAAGCGCCATATTCTGGCATGGCCGTCATGGGAAAGCAGGTGGGAAATCAATGCGCGTATAAATCATCAGGCTATGGCAACTATCCGAATGGTACGACTACCATGTAGTCACACTCCTTTCAGATAGCCCCCAATGATCAAAGCCAGCCTGCGTAGTCACCTGACCCTCTGGTTTGCCGGTTTGTCGCTGCTCACCCTGGTGAGCGTAGGGTTCTACGTTGGGCACATCGCTACCGAGCAACTGAAACTGGCCAGTGGCAATGCCTTGTTGAGCACTGCCCGCTCCACCGCCGCGCTACTGGCGGTGCAGCTGCGTGAACGCCAGCTCGAAGTGTCGCTGCTCAGCCGCGCACCGCTGTTCAGACGGGGCAACCTGGACGATCCGGACATACTGACCTCCATGGAACAACGCACCCAGTCCCGCGCCGAGTACGCGTGGATGGGCGTCGCCGACACCGACGGGCGTGTGCGCCAGGCGGTGAATGGGCTGCTGGTCAACCAATCCGTAACGGCACGGCCCTGGTTCCAGGCCGGTTTGCAGGGCAACTACACCGGCGATCCCCACGAGGCGGTATTGCTTGCCAAGCTGCTGCCGGGCTCCAACGGTGAGCCCTGGCGCTTCATCGACTTTGCCGCACCGATTCGCAATTCCGGGGGCCAGGTGATCGGCGTACTGGGGGCTCACGCCCACTGGACGTGGGTGACACAAATTGTCGAAGCGGCCAAAGGCAATACGCCGGACATCGAGGCGCTGATCATCGACAACGACGGCAAGGTGCTCTACCCGGAACAACTGGCCGGCCAGCAACTGCCCCAGGACCGCCTGGCCAATGACACCGGCTGGTCGGTCGACAACGGCTACGTGACCAGCGCCGTGGCGGTGCCCAGCCCGTCGAATTCCAGCCTGACCTGGTACATCGTGATGCGCCAGCCGCTGGAAATCGCCCTGCACCCTGCCCGCGTATTGCTCTACAAACTGCTGCTGTTGGGCGTCATTGCCGCGGTGATTTTCGGCTTCGTGGCGTATTACCTGGCGTCGTACCTCAGCCGGCCCATCGAAGAACTCGCGCGTTCAGCCAAGCAGGTCCAAAACCAACAGCCTGGCGCGTATTTCCCTCAAGACCATTTCGTACTGGAAATCGCCCAGCTCGGGCGCTCCATCAAGGGCATGACCCAATCGCTGCTTGGCAAGGAGCGCGAGCTGCAGGACACCAATGCGTCCCTGGAAGCCACCGTCGCCCAGCGTACTGCCGCCCTCACCCAGGCCAATGCCGAGCTGTTGAACCTGGCCAGCCATGACGCCCTGACCGGCGTCTACAACCGTCGGCGCTTCGATGAAAAACTGGCGGAGTACAGCCTGCTGTTCCAGCGCAGCGGGCGCGCGTTTGCCTTGCTGCTGATCGACGTTGATCATTTCAAGCGGATCAACGATACCCATGGGCATGCCGTCGGGGACGATGTACTGCGCCAGCTCGCGCAGTTGATTCAGGACGCCACCCGCGCCACTGACTTCGTCGCCCGTTACGGCGGTGAAGAGTTTGCGGTGCTGTTGCCGGAAATCGAAGCGCCGGACAGCCCGGATGTGGTGGCCGAGAAGATTCGCGCGGCAATTGCCGGAGCGTATTTCGAGACCGCTGGGCAGGTCACGGTGAGTATTGGCGTCGGACTCGTTGAAGCGTCGGACAGCGACACCACAGTGCTGATCAAGCGTGCGGATCAGCAGTTGTATCGGGCCAAGTCGTCGGGGCGCAATCGCGTGGCGTGACGGTGTAGTGCGTCATGAGCCTTTCCAGAAAGCCACAACGCTCTTGATTAAATATCGACAGCCGCGCGCCCATAACCGTAATCTGCCCCACGAACGATGAACACAACGTATGCAGGTCATCAATGGCTGAGGTGCTGGACCGTTTCGACCAATGGCTGGCTCGGTGCGGCAAGCGTTACGTTCATCTGGACTCGGGAGATGACGATTTCCAGGGCTTTATCATCGATGCTGAACAGGTCGCGGCAACCATCGAGCTGGCGCGTTTCGCCGGTATCAACGCCAGTCTTGAGAGTTTCTGATTTCAGGTAAATATCCATGTCCATCACCGACAACCTGCTCGCCTTCACCTTCGCCGCCACGCTGCTCACGTTGACGCCCGGACTGGACACGGCCCTGGTATTGCGCACTGCAACGGTGGAGGGCAAGCAACAAGCCTTGCGCGCCACCCTGGGCATCAATGCCGGCTGCCTGCTGTGGGGTGCAGCTGTGGCCTTTGGGCTGGGCGCGTTGATTGCCGTGTCCGAGGTGGCCTTCAACGTCTTGAAGTATTGCGGCGCGGCTTACCTGGCGTGGCTGGGCTTGAACATGCTGCTGCGTCCGCGCAGTTCGCTGGCGTCCGTCGAGGCCGATGGAAAGCCCGGCGCCAACTGGTTCCTGAAAGGCATGATGGGCAACGTGCTCAACCCCAAGATCGGGATTTTCTACGTGTCTTTCCTGCCGCAGTTCATTCCCCAGGGGCATCCGCTGGTGGCGTGGACGTTCGGGCTGGTGAGCATCCACGTGGTGATCAGCCTGGCCTGGGCACTGATACTGATCGGTGCCACGCAGCCATTGGCCGGCATGCTGCGGCGTGAAAAGGTGATCAAGTGGATGGACCGCACCACCGGCATGATATTCGTGCTGTTCGCGGCCCGGCTGGCCTTCAGCAAGCGCTGAAGTCAGCGCCGGTCCCGATGCCGTACCAAGCCTTCCAGGGTAAACCGCGCCTGCATCAGCACCACATCCCGCACCAGTTCCATTTCCTTCTGGCTCACTTCGGTCCAGTTCAAGGCGGAGAGCAGCTTGGGTTTCTGCACCCGAAACGCCAGGCCCTGGGTGAACAGCGCCATCGAGTGGATCACCGTGCGTTCGTCGTCAACGGCAAGGCCGGCAACGCGCGCGATCAGCAGGCGGATCACGTTGGCGATGCGCGCCTTGAAGCGTTCCTCGAACGCCATGGTCGCGCTTTCAGGGCAGAGCCCGGCTTGATGGCGATCAAGAAACGCTCGCCACGCGGTGGTCTGGGGACTGTCCTGGATCGTTGAAACCACCGCGCCGAGAATGCCCAGCGAGGCGTCGATCAACCTCTGATCGTCGACCGCGGGATCGGCCAGCGCACCTTCTGCGGCTTCAACGGTAGGCGCCATCTTCTGCCACAACAGCGCGATCAAGTGCTCGACGCATTCCAGGTACACGCCTTCCTTGCCATCGAAGTAGTACTGGATAGCGGGCGCATTGACGCCGGCAGCATTCGCGATGTCTCGCGTGGACGCGCCGTCGTAGCCACGCTCGCCAAATACCTCGACAGCCGCCTCGATAATGCGTGCGCGGGTTTCTTCACCCCGCTGATAACCCCCTTCGGCGGCCGGTTTGTGTCGTGCCATGTGCCACTCCATTTTTTTAACGTAACCAAAATATACCAGTTGACAAAAATTCGCGAAAAAACGAATTTATTCCAACTGATATAAAACTGGAGTGACTTGATGTCCGCAGCACCTCCCTCTCCTCAGGTCATTCCTGAAACCACCGTCAACGGCCAACGTGGCAAAGCCCGACGGATTCTACTGTCACTCGCCGGCGTGGCGCTGTTGGCCGGGCTGGCGTGGGGCGCCTGGTGGTGGCTCACCGGGCGCTTTATCGAGACCACCGACGACGCCTATCTGCAAGCCGACAGCATCAGCGTGGCGCCGAAAATCAACGGCTACGTCGCCGAGGTGCTGGTGGCCGACAACCAGAACGTGAAGCGTGGCGACGTGCTGGTGCGCCTGGATGCGCGCAAATACCAGGCAGTCAGTGACGAAGCCTCGGCGACGATTGCGGCCCGCGAGGCTGACTTTGCCAAGGCCCAGGCCGACCTGGTGCAACAGGACTCGACCATCGCCGAAGCACGGGCCCAACTGCAAGGCGCCCAGGCCGACGCCCAGCACGCGCAAACCGAAGTCGCACGTTATGCGCCGCTGGCGCGTTCCGGGGCCGAGCCGGAAGAACGCCTGGCGCAGCTCAACAACCAGCTCGCCCAGGCCCGCAGCACCGTGGCCGCCAAGCAGGCCGCGTTGCGCTCCAGCCAGACCCGCTACGGCACCCTCGAAGCCCAGCTCAAGCAAGCCCAGGCGCAACTCGGCGTGGCCAAGGCCAGCGAAGCCCAGAGCCAGCTGGACGTGGACGACGCGGTGATTCGCAGCCCGCTCGATGGCCGCGTCGCTGATCGCGGTGTACGCGTCGGCCAATACGTGCAGCCAGGCACACGCTTGTTGACCGTGGTGCCGGTGAGCGCGATCTACCTGACCGCCAACTACAAGGAAACCCAGATCGGCGAGATGCGCGCCGGGCAGACCGTCACCGTGCATGTGGACGCACTGCCAGGCCATGATATTCAGGGCCATATCGACAGCCTGTCCCCCGGCACCGGCGCACAGTTCGCGTTGCTGCCGCCGTCCAACGCCACCGGCAACTTCACCAAGATCGTGCAGCGCGTGCCGGTGCGGATTTCCCTGGATGTACCGGATGACGACGTGCGCCAGGCACTGGTGCCCGGCTTGTCCGCCACCGTGGAAGTCGACACCCGCACCCACAAGGCAGACGCCAACCATGGCTGAAGCCATCTTGACCGAAGTGCCCGCGGACAAACCGCGCAACGCTTCGCTGACCGACTGGATCGCAGTCGCCGCCGGCTCGCTGGGCGCCTTGCTGGCGACCCTGGACATCTCGATCACCAACTCGGCGCTGCCGCAGATCCAGGGCCAGATCGGCGCGACCGGTACCGAGGGCACGTGGATCGCCACCGGTTACCTGATGTCGGAAATCGTCATGATTCCCCTCGCCGCCTGGCTGACCCGGGTATTCGGCCTGCGCCGGTTCCTGATCGGCACCGCGTTGATGTTCACGTTTTTCTCGATGTTCTGCGGGCTCTCTTCAAGCCTCGGCGCGATGATCGCCGGGCGTATCGGCCAGGGTTTTGCCGGCGGCGCGATGATCCCGACCGCGCAGACCATCGTGCGCACCCGCCTGCCTGCCCATCAGTTGGCAATCGGCACCACGATGTTCGGCATGACGGTGATCCTCGGTCCGCTGCTGGGCCCGGTGATTGGCGGCTGGCTCACGGAAAATATCAACTGGCGCTGGTGCTTCTTCATCAACTTGCCCGTCAGCATTACCTTGATCACCTTGCTGATCACCGGCCTGCCCAGCGACCGCATGAACCTCCAGCAATTCATCAAGGCCGACTGGCTGGGCATCATTGGCCTGGCCATGGGCCTGAGTTCACTCACCGTGGTGCTGGAAGAAGGCCAGCGCGAACACTGGTTCGACTCGAAGTTGATCATCTGGCTGAGCATCACGATGGTGATCGGCTTCTTCCTGATTGCCGTCGGGCAAGTCCGCTCGAGTACGCCGATCCTGCGCCTGCAACTGGTGCTCAACCGCAGCTTTGGCAGCGTGCTGCTGATCGCCACGGCGGTCGGCGCCGGGCTGTATGGCACGGCGTACCTGGTGCCGCAGTTCCTCGGCATCCTGTCGGGCTATAACGCGCAACAGTCGGGTTCGATCATGTTGCTGTCGGGGATTCCGGCGTTCCTGCTGATGCCGATACTGCCGCGAATGCTTGGCCGCCTGGACCTGCGGATGATGGTCGGCGTGGGTTTGTTGATGTACTGGGCCAGCTGCTTTCTCGACACCCAGCTCACCGCCCAGAGTGTCGGCCATGATTTCTACTGGTCGCAGATCCTGCGGGGCTTCGGGCAGATCCTGGTGATGATGCCCCTCAGCCAACTGTCGATGCGCTCGGTGGAAACCCGCGATGCGGGTGACGCGGCCGGGCTCTACAACATGTCACGCAACCTCGGCGGCACCTTGGGGCTGGCGCTGCTCGGCGTACTGATGGACCGGCGCAGCCACTTCCACGACGACATGTTGCGCGAAGGCATCCAGGCCAACACCCAGTTGACCCAGGATCAAATGGCGAGCAATACCGCCAGCTACCTGGCGCAAACCGGCGACCCGTCCACGGCCTCGCTGCAGGCCCTCAGTCATCTGGCCAACGACATCGCCCAACAAGCGGCGGTGATGGCCTACAACGACGCGTTCTACGTGCTGGGACTCGCCATGCTGGCGTGCCTTCCCCTGATCTTCATCCTGAAAAAGCGCGCGGCGCAGGCAGGCCAACGAACATGATTTATCGCTCACTTCCCTTGCTCTTCACCGTCGGCCTGCTGACGGCGTGTACCGTGGGGCCGGACTACCAGGGCGCGCCGGATGCCGCGCCAAAGACCCTCGCGGCCGGGCGCTTGCCCCACGCCGACATAGGCCTGCCGCGCACACCCGCGGTCGCCCAGTGGTGGCAAGCCCTGGGCGATCCGCAGCTCAACCAATTGGTGGCCCAGGCCCTGC
This sequence comes from Pseudomonas sp. SDO5522_S412, assembly GCF_054071215.1. Lineage (NCBI taxonomy): Bacteria > Pseudomonadati > Pseudomonadota > Gammaproteobacteria > Pseudomonadales > Pseudomonadaceae > Pseudomonas > Pseudomonas sp. SDO5522_S412. The sequence continues at coordinate 39,393 of NZ_JBSVWQ010000039.1, forward strand.
AAAACAGTCCGGACATGGCGACCGCCCAGGCGCGTCTCAAGCAGTCGCGAGCCAGCTTGAGTGGCGCCAACGCCAACGCCCTGCCCAAGATCACCGGCGATGCAGCGATGCTGAAGCTGCGCTCCCCCGACACCTCGGCGCTGGGTGGCAGCAGTGGCGGTGGTCGCGGGCCATTGAGCCTTTACCTCGCCGGGTTTGATGCCAGCTGGGAGGCCGACCTGTTCGGCGGCACCCGGCGTGCAATCGAGGCGGCCCAGGCGGAAAACGACGCCTCGCAGGCGCAACTGGCCGATGCCCAGGTGCAACTGGCAGCCGAGGTGGTGCAGACCTATGCCGACGTGCGTGACCAGCAGGCGCGACTGGCACTGGTGGACGCCAGTGTCGAGATTGAGGAACAGGCGCTGGACCTGACCCAGCAGCGACGCAGCCGTGGCGTGGCCTCGCAGTTACAGCTGGAGCAGGTCCTGACACAGGCCGAAAACACCCGGGCCCAACGCCTGCCGCTGCAAGCGTCAATCGTCGAGGCGATTGACCAGTTGAACCTGCTCTGCGGCCTGGAACCGGGCGAGTTGGACGCGAGCCTCAACACTCCCCGCGCCCTGCCCGCTATCCCTAGCCAGGTACCCTTTGCCGACCCGGCGGCGATCCTGAAAGCACGCCCGGATATCCGGGTGGCCGAGCGCCAACTGGCTTCCAGCAACGCGCAGATCGGCGAGAAAACCGCCGACTGGTTTCCCAAGCTCAGCCTGATGGGCGACTTGTCGTTCTCGGCGGCCGATCCCGGGCACCTGGCGCGCAAGGACAGCGGCACCTGGCTGCTGTTGCCGCGGCTGACCTGGAACGCATTGGATTTCGGCCAGGTGGCGGCCAGTGTCAAAGGTGCGGAAGCCGGGCGCGACGAGGCCCTGGCCCATTACAAAAGCGTGGTGTTGAGTGCGTTGCGTGATGCGGATGTGGCCCTGGCGCGGTATGGCAACCAGCGGCAGAACGTGGTGCTGCTGCGTAACGTGGAATCTTCGGCAGTACGGGCTGCGGACCTGACGCGCCAGCGTTATAAGGCAGGTACGGCGAGCACGCTGGATTGGCTGGACGCGGAACGTACGCGGTACCAGGCGCAGGAAAGCCGGATTTCCGGGGATGCGCTGTTGCTCAAGGACTTTGCGTCGTTGCACAAGGCGCTGGGGTTGGGATGGACGTTGTGACAAATAACCCGAGTGACCACTGACCTGTGGCGAGGGGGCTTGTCCCCCGTTGGGCTGCGCAGCGGCCCCAAAAAAGAGGGACTGCTACGC
>NZ_JBSVWQ010000040.1:0-40284 GCF_054071215.1 Pseudomonas sp. SDO5522_S412
CCACAGCAAGCTCCTCACCCCAGCAAGCTCCTTCGCCACATTGCCCCGAAAGTTTACGCGCTGACCCGCGCCTCGCTGGCCAGCCGGGCAATCGCCATATCCAGTTCATCCAGGGCCGGCATGGCCTTGGCGTCGTCCTGCTTGAGCAGAGTCTCGGCCCGTTGGCAGGCCGCACGCAGTTGCGGCACGCCGCAATACCGGGTGGCGCCGTGCAGGCGGTGCACCCGTTCGATCAGGGCGTTGCGGTCATTGGCGTCACGGGCGACGCGAATCGCTTCACGGTCCGCTTCCAGCGAGGCCAGCAGCATCGCGAGCATGTCTGCCGCCAGATCCGCCTTGCCGGCCGCCAGGCGCAAACCTTCTTCATGGTCCAGCACCGGCAATTGCGTGGCATGCCCGAAACTTTCGGTGCCACGGTCCGGGCCCTGGTTGCGCAGGGCCAGCCCGGTCCATTTCAACACCACCTGGGCCAGTTGCCGTTCGCTGATGGGTTTGGTCAGGTAATCATCCATGCCGCTTTGCAGCAGGGCGCGTTTTTCGTTGGCCATCGCATGGGCCGTCAGCGCGACGATGGGCAGCGGTGTGCCATGGCGTTCGCTTTCCCACGTGCGGATTGCCTCGGTGCTCTGGCGACCGTCCATCCCCGGCATCTGCACGTCCATCAGCACCAGGTCGAAGGCTTCCTGCTTCACTGCCTCGATGGCCGAGTAACCGCTTTCCACCGCCTGGACCTTGGCGCCCATGTCTTCCAGCAGGGTTTGCACCAGCAGCAGGTTGGCCGGGTTGTCGTCGACACACAGCACCCGCGGCGCGCGGCTGGACAGGGGCTCGCCGGGTTCGCTGCGCAGCGGGCGCGGGCTGATCAGGTCGGCCAGGGCGCGACGCAGTTTGCGGGTGCACGCGGGCTTGGCCTGCAACTGGCTGTTGGGGTTGGGTACCGAGGGGTTGAACAGCAGCTGTTCGGTGGTCGGGCACAACACCAGTACCTTGCAGCCCAGGTGTTCGAGGTCCCACAGGTGCTGGTTCAAACGCTCCGGCGGAATGTCGTTGGCGGTGATGCCCAGCACGGCCAGGTCAATCGCCTGTTCGGTCTGGTGGGCGCTGGTGATGCCGTTGGTCAGGCTTTCCAGGCTGTTGAACGGGGTGACTTCCAGGCCGCAGTCTTCCAGCTGATGTTGCAGGGCCTGGCGCGCCAGCTCGTGGTTTTCCAGCACCGCCACGCGCCGGCCCAGCAGCGGCGCGGAGGGCAGGTCTTCGATATCGTCACGGGTTTTCGGCAGGTTCAGGCTGATCCAGAATTCCGAGCCTTCTCCCGGCGTGCTGTCGACGCCGATCTCACCGCCCATCTGTTCGATCAGGCGCTTGGAAATCACCAGGCCAAGGCCGGTCCCGCCGGGTTGGCGTGACAGCGAATTGTCCGCCTGGCTGAACGCCTGGAACAGCGCCCGCACATCCTGGTTTGACAGGCCGATGCCGGTGTCCTGCACGCTGATGCGCAGTTGTACGCTGTCTTCCTGTTCGTCTTCAATCATGGCGCGGGCAACGATGGTGCCTTCGCGGGTGAACTTGATCGCGTTGCTCACCAGGTTCGTGAGGATCTGCTTGAGCCGCAGCGGGTCACCCACCAAGGCGAGCGGCGTGTCGCGGTAGACCAGGCTCACCAGCTCCAGCTGTTTGGCGTGGGCGGCCGGGGCGAGGATGGTCAGGGTGTCTTGCAGCAAGTCCCGCAGGTTGAACGGGATGCTGTCGAGCACCAGCTTGCCGGCCTCGATTTTCGAGAAGTCGAGGATTTCGTTGATGATGCCCAGCAGGTTGTCGGCGGATTTTTCGATGGTGCCCAGGTAATCCAGTTGGCGCGGTGACAGTTCGCTTTTCTGCAACAAATGGGTGAAACCAAGGATGCCGTTCAACGGCGTGCGGATTTCATGGCTCATGTTGGCCAGAAACTCCGACTTGATGCGGCTGGCTTCCAGGGCTTCCTTGCGGGCCAGGTCCAACTCGATGTTCTGGATCTCGATGGTTTCGAGGTTTTGCCGCACGTCTTCGGTGGCCTGGTCGATGCTGTGTTGCAATTCTTCCTGGGCGTTTTGCAGGGTCTCGGCCATGCGGTTGATGCCCGAGGCCAGGTGATCCAGCTCCTGGCTGCCCAGGGGTGGCAACCGGGTTTCGAGATTGCCGTCCTTGAGCTGTGCGACGGCCTGTTTGATCAGGCCGATCGGTGAGTTGATCGTACGGCTGATGCGCAAGGCGAGGGCCGCCGTGCAGATCAGGCCGATGGCGATCAGCAGCAGGCTCGCGAACAGGCTGCGGTAGCCACGCAGCAACATGCCGTTGTGGGACAGTTCCAGCTCGACCCAGCCGAGCAGGCGGTCGGATTCATCCGGGATCAGTTCACCGGCGAGGTTGCGATGGCGGCCGAACACCGGCAGCAGATAACGGGTGGCGTCATTGCCGGTGCGCTGCAGCAGGTGCGAACTGTTGCCGATGGGCGGCTGGTTGAGCATGGTCGGCCCGGCGTGGGCCAGGGGCGTGCGGTCGGGCCCGAGGAACGACACGGCGCGCACATCGGTTTGTTCCAGAGACTGGGTGGCGATGCGTTCCAGCAGGTCGGTGTTCCTGGTGCCGAGGGCCGGGGCCACCAGCGGCGCCAGTTGCTCGGCGATCATCTCGCCGCGTTGCAGCAACTGCGACTGCAACTCCGAAAGCTGCATCCAGGTGAAATACCCGCCCAGCAGCAACGCCATCAGGCTGGTAGGCAATAAGGTCAGCAACAGTACGCGGCCTTTTATCCCCATTCTTTTAAGCACGCCACTCTCCTGCTACCACACTGTTGTCGAATTCCACGCAGGCATCCGGCCCGCGCCACCTGCGCAGTGTAGCCATTTGCGCGGCGGGGAATCTTGCAAAATTAATGACCTGAGGCAAACCTTGGGCCGCCGGACGCCCGGCGGCGGTTGCTCATGGGGGGGCAATCTTGAATAATCAGTCATTGAGAATGACTTGCAGACGCTAATGAATCCCGCAGCACTTGGCTTACCCAGTATCCTGGCGATTGAAGACGATCCTGTGCTTGGCGCCTATGTCCATGAGCAATTGGGCCTCTGTGGCTTCCAGGTGACCTGGTGCCAGAATGGCCAGCAGGGCTTGCAAATGGCCCGCGATCAGCGCTTCGACGTGGTGTTGATGGACATCCTGCTGCCGGGCATGGACGGGTTGTCGGTGCTCACGCATTTGCGCCAGAGCCATTCGATGCCGGTGATCCTGATGTCGGCCCTGGGGGCCGAAGCCGATCGCATCAGCGGTTTTCGCCTGGGGGCCGACGATTACCTGCCCAAGCCGTTCAGCATGGCCGAGTTGCGGGTGCGCATCGAAGCGATCCTGCGCCGGGTCGCCCTGGACCGGCGGCCGTTGCCGGCCCTGGCGGCGGTGCGCGGCGATGCCCGCAGCCTGCGTTTCGATGACGAGCTGTGTGATGTGTTTCACCGGGAGCAGTGGGCCGGCCTGACCCGCAGCGAATATCGCCTGTTGGAAACCCTGCACCGCAACGCCGAAGAAGTCCTCAGCAAAGCCTTCCTCTACCAGCATGTGTTCCAGCGCGGCTATGCGCCCCATGACCGCAGCCTGGACATGCACATCAGCCAGATTCGTCGCAAGCTCAAGGCTGTCGGCTACAGCGAGCGGGAAGTGCGCACGGTGTGGGGCAAGGGCTATGTGTTGAGCGGTCACGATGACGGGCTTTAAAGCCGCGTTCAAACGGCTGCCGGGCAAGCATTCGTTATTCTGGAAACTGGCCTGTCTGCTGATCGCGTTCTGCTTGCTGATGATCTGGCTCAGTTGGTCATGGGGCCGGTATATGGAAGAGCAGAATGCCTTTCTGTCCAGCGAGGCCCGCGCCACCCTGAGCGGTTATGCCGCTGGCGCGGAACTGGCCTGGAACAAGGGCGGCAACGCCGGTGTGGACGAATGGTTGCACACCCTGGGCCAGCGCGAGCGCACCTGGGTGGGGGTCATCGGCAACGACCTGCAATCCCTGAGCAGCTACCCACTGACGGACAAGGAGAGCCAGCGCCTGACCTTCCTGCGCGGCCTGGACTGGCCCGTCAGCCGGCATGCCAAGGGCCTGCCGTGGTTGAAAATCCCGTTCCCGCTCGACCCGGGTGCGGGCTCCCTGGTGATCGAGTTGCCGCGGCGTTTCATGCCCGGGCAAAACCAGCTGTTCTGGCGGATCGTCACCAATGGCGTGATTCCCGGCCTGTTCACCCTGCTGCTGTGCATCGGCCTCTACCGGCTGTTGATCATGCCTCTCAACCACCTGCGAGAGCAGGCCAACGCCTGGCGTGCCGATCAACTGGGCACCCGGCTTTCCCGCGACACCACCAGCCGCCAGGATGAACTGGGGGAATTGGGCCGCGCGTTTGACCAGATGTCTGAACGCCTGCAAGGCACCGTGGCCCTGCAACAGCAACTGCTGCGGGATTTGTCCCATGAGTTGCGCACACCGTTGAGCCGCCTGCGTGTGGCCAGTGACAGCGAGCAGGACCTGACCCAGCTGCGCGAGCGCCTGGGGAGGGAAATCGACGGCATGCAGCGCCTGGTGGACGACACCCTGCAACTGGCCTGGCTCGACACCGAACGCGCGCCGTTGCCCAAGGAAGACATCCAGGTGCAGGCGCTGTGGGACATGCTCCGGGAAAACGCCTGTTTTGAAAGTGGCTGGCCGGCTTCACGCTTGCAGTGCGAGCTGGGGGCCGACTGCTGGGTGCGCGGTCATCTGAACCTGCTGGCCCAGGCATTGGAGAACATCCTGCGCAATGCCATCCGGCACTCTGCGCAAGACGGAACGGTGCAATTGGGCGGGCAGCGTGAGGGGGATCACTGGCACTTGTGGCTGGAAGACCAGGGCGGCGGGATCGATGAGGTGGAGTTGGAGCGAATCTTTGCGCCATTCACCCGGCTGGACGGTTCAAGGCCCGGCGACGGCGGCTTTGGCCTGGGCTTGAGCATTGCGCGCAACGCCGTGCAGCGTCAGGACGGCAGCCTGTGGGCGGAAAATACCGGCCAGGGTTTGCGTGTGCACATGCGCTTGCTGGCGCGCTAACGGTTACAACCTGCGCTGTTTGCGTTTTTTCCACTGTCGGGCCACCCACCAGCGCCAATAGCCCATGGTCAGGCAATAACCCAGCACCGCCATCACCAGCCCCAGTACTACCGAGCCCAGGAGGAACGGTTGCCACAGCGTCGACAACTGCCCGCTGATCCATTCCCAGGTCAGCTCGTCGGGCATGCTGCGGGGTGGCACATTCATCAGCCACGCCCCGGTCATGTAGGTGCAGAAAAACACCGGCGGCATGGTAATCGGGTTGGTCAGCCAGACCAGGCTCACGGCAATCGGCATGTTGCCGCGCACGCTGATGGCGAGGACCGCTGCCAGCAGCATCTGCAAGGGAATGGGGATGAATGCCGCGAACAGGCCAACGGCCATGGCCCGCGCGACCGAGTGCCGATTGAGGTGCCAGAGATTCGGGTCATGCAGCAACTTGCCGAGAAAGCGTAAGGACTTGTGTTCCCGAATGCTGGTCGGATCGGGCATGTACCGTTTGAATAAGCGCCGTGGCATAAGGGGTCCAGGTCAGTTCGAGGGGCAAGTATGCCCGCATTCCACGAACGTGAAATTCAGACTTTGTGACAAATAATAATAGGCCACACCGCTAGCCCGGCTAAGACTCAATGGGTCGCTTTCAAGGAAAGATCCATGAGAACAGGGATGTTCGCACTCGCGCTGGGGCTGCTCGCCTTGCGTTTTTTACCCGCGTTGCCGTCCGGCGGCTGGCTGTTGCTGATGCCGGTGCTGGCCCTGATGCTGTTGCCTTTTCGTACCTATCCGCTGGGGTTTTTCCTGTTTGGCCTGGGCTGGGTATGCCTCAGCGCGCAGTGGGCGCTGGATGACCGGTTGGCCCCGCATCTGGATGGCCAGACCCGCTGGGTGGAAGGGCGTGTCAGCGGGTTACCGCAGCAGATGGGCGACGGTGTGCGCTTCGAACTGACCGACAGCCGGTCACGCAAGGACCTGCTTCCCAAGCGCATTCGCGTGTCCTGGCGCGGCGGCCCACCGGTTAAGAGCGGTGAGCGCTGGCGACTGGCGGTGACTCTCAAGCGTCCTTCCGGATTGCTCAATGCAGATGGCTTTGACTATGAAGCCTGGCTGCTGGCCCAGCGGATTGGCGCCACCGGCTCGGTCAAGGACGGCCAACTGCTGGCACCGGCACGACATGCCTGGCGCGACGGGATTCGCCAGCGGCTGCTGGCAGTGGATGCCCAGGGGCGAGAGGCGGGCCTGGCGGCGCTGGTGCTCGGCGATGGTTCCGGGTTGGCCGCCGAGGATTGGCGGGTCCTGCAAGCCACTGGCACCGTGCATTTACTGGTGATATCCGGGCAGCACATCGGCCTGCTGGCGGGGTTGATCTATGGCCTGGTCGCCGGTCTTGCGCGCTACGGGGGTTGGCCGAAACTTTTGCCGTGGCTGCCCTGGGCCTGCGGCCTGGCGTTTGCTGCAGCGCTGGGCTACGGCCTGCTGGCCGGTTTCGAGGTGCCGGTGCAACGGGCCTGTGTGATGGTGGGCCTGGTATTGCTGTGGCGTCTGCGGTTTCGTCACCTGGGAATCTGGTGGCCGCTGTTGCTGGCGCTGGACGCGGTGCTGATCCTCGAACCGTTGGCCAGCCTGCAGCCGGGGTTCTGGCTGTCTTTTGCGGCTGTTGCGGTGCTGATTTTGGCGTTCAGTGGCCGATTGGGCCCCTGGCCCTTGTGGCAAGCCTGGACCCGCGCCCAATGGATGATTGCCATCGGCCTGTTTCCGCTGCTGCTGGTGCTCGGCCTGCCTATCAGCCTGAGCGGGCCGCTGGCCAACCTGGTTGCGGTGCCGTGGATCAGCCTGGTGGTGCTGCCCCTGGCCTTGCTGGGTACGGTGTTATTGCCGCTGCCTTATATAGGAGAGGGGTTGTTATGGCTGGCGGGCGGCACGCTGGACGGGCTGTTCAAGGCACTGGCGCTGCTGGCGCAGTACTTGCCGGCCTGGATACCGGCGCAAGTGCCCATTGGCTATTGGCTGGTGAGCCTGCTGGGGGCGGTGCTGTTATTGCTGCCCAAGGGCGTCCCGTTTCGGCTGCTGGGCTGGCCGATGTTGCTGCTGGCGGTGTTTCCGCCGCGGGAGTCGATACCTCATGGGCTGGTCGAGGTGGTGCAGCTGGATGTCGGCCAAGGGTTGGCGATCATCCTGCGTACCCGCAACCACGCGTTGCTGTATGACGCCGGGCCGCGCTCCGGTGAGTTCGATCTTGGCGCGCGTGTCGTATTGCCTGCGTTGCGCAAGCTGGGGGTCGCAGAGCTGGACGTGATGCTGCTCAGTCATGCCGATGCCGATCATGCCGGCGGCGCGTTGGCCGTCGCCCAAGGGTTGCCGGTCAAGCGTGTGGTGGGCGGTGAGACGGCACGGCTGCCGGCCTCGCTCGGTACCCAGGCGTGTGTCAGCGGCGAGCAGTGGGAGTGGGACGGCGTGAGGTTCGAGCTATGGCAATGGCCTGATGCGACGGACGGTAACCAGATGTCCTGCGTGTTGCGGGTGCTGGCCAATGGCGAGCGCTTGTTGCTGACCGGGGATATTGACCATGACGCCGAGCGGGCATTGCTGGCCACTCCCATGGGCGCTCCTGTCGATTGGCTGCAAGCGCCGCACCACGGCAGCCGCAGCTCGTCGTCATGGGCCTTTCTACAGCGCCTGGCACCCAAGGCCGTGTTGATTTCCCGGGGGCGCAGCAATGGATTTGGCCACCCGCATCCACAGGTGCTGGAGCGTTACCAGGCCATGGGCAGCGCGATTTATGACAGTGCCGAGCAAGGCGCACTCCGCCTGCAACTGGGCACCTTTCAGCCGCCGCTGGCCGCGCGCAGCCAGCGGCGTTTCTGGCGCGAGCACCCGTCGCAAAACAGCGTTACCAAAGACCGGCCCCTGCGTCAGGATGCTCTGGGGCAGGCCAGCCCTTCCACCGGACCCTTATGGTAAAGTGGCGCACTTTTTCGAGGGGACATTCACTGTGTGGGAATTGGTCAAATCCGGCGGCTGGATGATGTTGCCGATCATTTTGAGTTCCATCGCCGCACTCGGCATCATCGCCGAACGCCTATGGACCCTGCGTGCCAGCCGTGTAACGCCTGACCACCTGCTGGGCCAGGTCTGGGGCTGGATCAAGAACAAGCAGCTCGACAAGACAAAGCTCAAGGAACTGCGCGCCAACTCGCCCCTGGGTGAAATCCTCGCCGCCGGCCTCGCCAACTCCAAGCACGGTCGCGAGATCATGAAGGAGTGCATCGAAGAGGCCGCCGCCCGGGTCATCCATGAGCTGGAGCGCTACATCAATGCCCTGGGCACCATCGCCGCCATGGCACCGTTGCTCGGCCTGCTCGGTACGGTACTGGGCATGATCGATATTTTCAGCTCATTCATGGGGTCGGGCATGACCACCAACGCCGCAGTGCTGGCCGGTGGTATTTCCAAGGCATTGATCACCACGGCGGCGGGCCTGATGGTCGGTATTCCTTCGGTGTTCTTCCACCGTTTCCTGCAACGGCGCATCGACGAACTGGTGGTGGGCATGGAGCAGGAAGCCATCAAGCTGGTGGAAGTGGTACAGGGCGACCGTGACGTGGACCTGGTTGAGGGCAACGCGTGAAATTTCGTCGCAAGCAACGGGAAAACGTCGATATCAACCTGGCGTCGTTGATCGACGTGGTGTTTATCCTGCTGCTGTTTTTTGTCGTCACCACCACCTTTACCCGGGAAACCCAGCTGCGCGTCGACCTGCCGGAAGCCGTCAGCGGTTCGCCGGCGGAAGACCAGCAGGCCAAGCAACTGGACATCGCCATCAGCGCCGATGGCGTGTTCTCGGTGAATAACCAGTTGCTGGAGAAAAACGACCTGGCCAGCCTGATGGAAGCACTGCAGAAGGAGTCCGGTGGCGACACTAACTTGCCACTGTCCATCAGCGCCGATGGCAACACCAAGCACCAGGCCGTGATCACGGCGATGGACGCTGCCGGCAAGCTCGGCTTCAGCCATTTGCGCATGACCACCGTCGAGGCGGCGAGCCAACCCTGATGGCCATGACTGATCGTTTGCTCAAGGCCTGGTACGAAGGCCATCCGGCGCTCGCGTTGTTGCAGCCGCTGGAATCCCTCTATCGCCGGGTGGTGCAGCGCAAGCGCGCACGGTTCCTGGCGGGCGAGGGCGAGATCTATCAGTCGCCGGTGCCGGTCGTGGTGGTAGGCAATATCACGGTGGGTGGCACCGGCAAGACGCCCATGATTCTCTGGCTGATCGACCATTGCCAGCGCAGTGGTTTGCGCGTCGGTGTGGTCAGCCGCGGTTATGGCGCCAAGCCGCCACAGTTTCCATGGCGCGTAGAGGCCGATCAAACCGCAGCGGTGGCGGGGGACGAACCCTTGCTGATCGTGCAGCGCAGCGGCGTGCCGCTGATGATCGACCCCGACCGCAGCCGCGCCGTGAAGGCGCTGTTGGCCAGCGAAACCCTCGACCTGATCCTTTCCGACGACGGCCTGCAACATTACCGCCTGGCCCGTGACCTGGAACTGGTGTTGATTGACGCCGCCCGCGGGCTGGGTAACCGTCGCTGCCTGCCGGCGGGGCCGTTGCGTGAGCCGGTCGAGCGTTTGCAGAGCGTCGATGCGCTGCTTTACAACGGCGCAGGTTCTGACCGTGACGACGGCTTTGCCTTCCGTCTGTTGCCTGCCGCGCTGGTCAACCTGCATACCGGCGAGCGTAAACCCGTCGAACACTTCCCGGTGGGGCAGCAGGTACATGCGGTGGCCGGCATCGGCAACCCGCAACGTTTCTTCAATACCCTTGAAACGCTACACTGGCGCCCAATACCCCATGCTTTTGCCGACCACGCGCCGTACAGCGCCGAGGTCTTGAATTTCACACCGGCACTGCCGTTGGTCATGACTGAAAAGGACGCGGTGAAGTGCCGCGCCTTTGCCAGGCCCGACTGGTGGTACCTTGCGGTGGACGCGGCACCGTCACCGGCGTTTATCGCCTGGTTCGACACGCAGTTGATGCGCTTGCTGCCCGCTCGCCTTTTGCCTTAAAACGCTGCTCTCCAGGACATACTCATGGACACCAAACTGCTCGATATCCTCGCTTGCCCGATCTGCAAGGGGCCGCTCAAGCTCAGCGCCGACAAAACCGAGCTGATCAGCAAGGGCGCCGGCCTGGCGTACCCGATTCGTGATGGCATTCCGGTAATGCTCGAAAGCGAAGCCCGCACCCTGACCACCGACGAGCGCCTGGATAAATGACCACCGCCTTCACCGTTGTCATCCCGTCCCGCTACGCCTCCACCCGCCTGCCCGGCAAGCCGCTGCAACTGATCGGCAACAAGCCGATGATCCAGCTGGTGTGGGAACAGGCCTGCAAAAGCAGCGCCGAAAGGGTAGTGGTGGCCACCGACGATCCGCGCATCATCGAGGCCTGCAAAGGCTTTGGTGCCGAAGCGGTGCTGACCCGTGAAGACCACAACTCCGGTACCGACCGCCTGGCCGAAGTGGCCACAAAGCTGGGCCTGGCGGCGGACGCCATCGTGGTCAATGTGCAAGGTGACGAGCCGTTGATTCCGCCCAGCGTGATCGATCAGGTGGCGGCCAACCTGGCAGCCCATGGCGAAGCGCGCATGGCGACCCTGGCCGAGCCGATTGAAGACATCGAGACCCTGTTCAACCCCAACGTGGTGAAAGTGGTCAGCGACATCAATGGCCTGGCGCTGACCTTCAGCCGCTCCACCTTGCCGTGGGCGCGGGATGCGTTCGCCAAACAGCCTGACGTGCTGCCGGCTGGCGTGCCTTACCGTCGCCACATCGGCATCTACGCCTACCGCGCCGGTTTCCTCCACGACTTCGTGAGCTGGGGCCCGTGCTGGCTGGAAAATACCGAATCCCTGGAACAACTGCGTGCCCTGTGGCACGGCGTGCGCATTCATGTGGGCGATGCCCTGGAAGCGCCGCCGGCGGGCGTCGACACCCCTGAAGACCTCGAGCGCGTCCGTCGCCTTCTGGGGGCCTGATGCAGGTTCTGTTCGTCTGCCTGGGCAACATCTGCCGTTCGCCCACGGCCGAAGGCGTTCTGCGCCACAAATTGCGCGAAGCCGGCCTGGCCGATCAGGTTGAAGTGGCCTCTGCCGGTACCGGTGATTGGCACGTCGGCAACCCACCGGACAAGCGCAGCCAGCGTGCCGCGCTGCAACGCGGCTACGACCTGTCGGCCCAGCGTGCACAACAGGTGTCGCGTGCCGACTTTTCCCGCTACGACCTGATCCTCGCCATGGACCAGAGCAACCTGCGCAACCTCAAGGCCATGCAGCCGGCTCAGGGCAAGGCGGACCTGGACCTGTTCCTGCGCCGCTACGACTCGGTGGTGGATGAAGTGCCGGACCCGTACTACGAAGGTGACCAGGGCTTTGAAACTGTCCTCGACCTGATCGAGCGCGCCTGTGACCTGTTGGTGATTGAATTGAAGGGCCGGTTATGACTTTGCAGGTACGGGCACAGGTTTCGCTCAAGCCGTTCAACAGCTTTGGTATCGACGTGCGTGCCCGGCTGTTTGCCGAGGCCCACAATGACGCCGACGTGCGTGAGGCCCTGGCCTGTGCCGCCGAGCAACAACTGCCGTTGCTGGTGATTGGCGGTGGCAGCAACTTGCTGTTGACCCAGGATATTGACGCACTGGTGCTGCGCATGGCCAGCCAGGGCATCCGGGTGTTGCACGACGATGGCGTGCAGGTCGTGGTTGAGGCCGAAGCGGGCGAAGCCTGGCATCCGTTTGTGCTGTGGACCCTGGCCCAGGGCTTTTCCGGCCTGGAAAACCTCAGCCTGATTCCCGGAACGGTCGGCGCCGCACCGATGCAGAACATCGGCGCCTACGGTGTAGAGATCAAGGATGTATTCAGCGGCCTGACCGCCCTTGATCGCCAGACCGGCGAACTGCGGGATTTCAGCCTGGCCGAGTGCAACTTTGCCTACCGCGACAGCCTGTTCAAGCACGAAGTGGGGCGCTGGCTGATCCTGCGGGTGCGTTTTGCCCTGAGCCGCGCCGTGCATCTGAAACTTGAATACGGGCCGGTGCGACAGCGCCTGACCGAGCAAGGCATCGCGCAGGCCACGCCCAGCGATGTCAGCCGCGCGATTTGCAGCATTCGTAGCGAGAAACTGCCCGACCCGGCGGTGCTCGGCAATGCGGGGAGTTTCTTCAAGAACCCGCTGGTGTCCCAGGCACTGGCTGCCGAGTTGCAGCGTCAATACCCGGACCTGGTGGCTTACCCCCAGGCCGACGGGCAGATGAAACTGGCCGCCGGCTGGCTGATCGACAAGGCCGGCTGGAAAGGCTTTCGCGATGGCGATGCCGGCGTGCATCGCTTGCAGGCACTGGTATTGGTGAACTACGGCGCGGCCAGCGGCCAGGACATTGCCGGGCTCGCGCTGCGTATCCAGCAGGACATCGAAAAGCGCTTCAAGGTGGTGCTGGAAATGGAGCCGAATCGCTATTGAACTAAGCTTGTTTTTTGACGCACCAAGCCCTGCATTGCAGGGCTTTTTTATTGCCGGTGAGTTAACTTGGCTGACTACCGATATTTTTGATCAACCCATAGATGCTGTTTATCAAAATCAGTTGCAAGGTTGGCGGGAGGCGAAAGCCTGATGGACAGTGTTGATCTGAATGTATTACGCAGCGTGCTGGAATGGCGCCTCGCCGGGCAGCGAGTGGTGCTGTACAGCGTGGTCCAGACCTGGGGCAGCGCCCCGCGTCCGCCGGGGGCGATGCTGGCCTTGCGCGGCGACGGGGTGGTGATTGGCTCGGTGTCCGGCGGCTGTATCGAGGACGACTTGATCGCCCGGTTGCAGGACGGTCGGCTGCCTGACGACGGGCCGCCGGTGCAGCTTGTCACCTACGGTGTCACCCGGGACGAAGCGGCGCGTTTTGGCCTGCCGTGTGGCGGCACCCTGCGTCTCACCGAAGAGCGGGTGAGTGATCCGGGTTGGGTAGCTGAACTGCTGGCGCGCTGTGAGGCCCACGAGATTGTCGCCCGTGAGTTGGACCTGGCCACCGGCGAGGTGGTGTTGAGCGGTGCGAGCAAGACCGATGTGGTCAGCTTCAACGGCGAGCGTTTGCGCGCGATCTACGGTCCTCGCTGGCGCCTGCTGCTGATCGGCGCGGGCCAGCTGTCACGTTATGTGGCGGAAATGGCTCGGTTGCTGGATTTCGAAGTGCTGATCTGCGACCCGCGCCAGGAGTTTGTTTATGGCTGGGAGGAGCAGCACGGGCGCTTTGTGCCGGGTATGCCGGATGAAGCGGTGTTGAATATCCAGACCGATGAACGCACTGCCATTGTCGCGCTCACCCATGACCCGCGCCTGGATGACATGGCGTTGCTGACGGCCCTCAATTCCCGGGCGTTCTACATAGGCGCGCTGGGTTCGCGGGTCAACAGCCAGAAGCGCCGGGAAAACCTCGCGGCACTGGGACTCAGTGCGGACGCCATTGCGCGGCTGCATGGGCCGATTGGCCTGCATATCGGCAGCCATACGCCGGCGGAAATCGCCTTGTCGTTGATGGCGGAAATCGTCGCCATCAAGAACGGGATCGATCTGCTGCAGAAAAAGCCGTTGCAGGCAGCGGTCAGTTGACGGGCATCGCCGTAATCATCCTGGCGGCGGGGCAGGGCAGTCGTTTTCGGGCCGAGGCGGGTGCCGATCAGGACAAGTTGCTGGCGCCCTGCGTGGGCCGGGATGGCATCACGCGGCCGGTGATCGAGCAGGTATTGGTGAATTTGCCGCCTGTGGCTACGAGACGTTGGCTGGTGACGTCACCGGATCGCACCGAAGTGATTCGGTTGGCTAAGGTGCACGGTTGCGAAGTATTGCTTTTGCGCTCGCCGGGCATGGGTGACAGCATCGCAGCAGCGGTGGCGGCCAGTGGGCCGTCGGCTGGTTGGCTGGTGGTGTTGGGGGATATGCCGTTTATCCTGCCTGCAAGTATCGAGCAAGTGATGGCAGGCCTGGAGGACGACGGTATCAGCGCCCCGGTGCATGCAGGTCAGTACGGGCACCCCGTGGGGTTTGGCCGTTCATTCGGCCCGGCCTTGATCGCGCTGACCGGAGACCGCGGGGCAAAACCGTTATTTGCCAAGGCTTCGGTGCAGGAAGTCGTAGTCGATGATCCCGGTGTGTTGTGGGACGTCGATGTGCCAGGGTTGTTGGACTACCGCTAACTGATGTAATGGGCATAAAAAAGCCCCGCCTGATCACTCAGGCGGGGCTTTTTAGTGGCCGATGGAATCAGACGAGGGGTTTAGGCTCGTGCTCTTCTTCCTGGGCCTTAGGGTGGTGCTCTACCACTTCTTCAACGGAACGTACGTTCTCGTCGATGGCAGGGGCAGTGTGCTCAACCACGGCTTCGGTGACCGGAGCAGGGGTTGCGTGGGCAACTTCAGCGACGGCTGGAGCAGCTTCGGCAGCGGCTTTGGCAGCAGCGGCGGCCGCTTCAGCTTCCTTGCGACGACGACGCACTTCGCGTGGGTCGTTCGGCGCACGGCCATTTTCGGTCAGGGCGCTGGCCGGAGCGGCTTCAACCACCGGGGCTGCCACTTCGGCAACCACTGGCGCTTCAACCACTGGCGCAGGCTCGGCAACAACGGCAACAGGTTCAGCAGCGACCACCACTTCAGCGACTGGCGCTGGAGCTTCTTCGACCACTGGCGCAGGCGCTGGAGCTTCGACCGCTTCAACCACCGGGGCAGGTTCGGCAGCCCACTGGAAGGCGGTCTGTTCTTCGCGAACTTTACGCACTTCAGGGGTTGGCTCGGCAACCGGTGCTTCAACGGCGGCTTCAACCACGGGCTGTTGTTCAACAACAGCGGCAGGCTCGGCAACCACTTCAGCTTCAGGCTTAGACTCGCGAACTTCACGAACTTCACGAACGTGACGAGCCGGCGCTACTTCCACTTCCGGAACAACCGGGGCTTCGACCGGGGTCGTTGCTTCAACCACTGGCGCTTCGACGGCTGGCGTCTCTACAACAGTGTTTTCCTGGATGGCAGCGGTGGCTGCTTCAGCTTGCTCGTTGGCCTGGGCTTCAGCAGGTGCGCTGATGACCGAGCTGGCGACAGCCGCGGTAACGGCCAGGCCGGCAGCCAGTTCGGCGCCAGTCGGTTCGCCGGTAGCTGCTGCGTTGGCTTCGCCGGTCTCTTCCGAGCCTTCGATTTCGTTGCCGTTGGCATCACGTTGACGCTCACGACGGTTGCTGCGACGACGCTGGCCACGGGAGCGGCGGCGTGGACGATCGCCTTCGGCGTTGTCCTGGCCGTCTTCCTGTTGCTGGTCTTCGTTGGACAGCAGCTCTTCTTCTTCACCGGCTGGAGCCGCTTGCTCGGCACGTGGTTGACGCTCTTCACGAGGAGGGCGTGGCGCACGTTCTTCACGCGGCTGACGAGCTGGACGCTCTTCAGCAGTGGCAGCGGTGGCAGCAGCGGCTACGGCTGGAGCGGCATCCAACGGCTCGCGCAGTTCACGCACGCGTTCTTCACGCTCGCCACGTGGCTTGCGGTCTTCACGTGGAGCGCGTGGAGCACGCGGTGCACGTTCTTCGCGTGGTGCACGCTCTTCACGGGCTACGGTTGGTGTTTCTTCACGGGCTTCGCGCGGTTGGCGCTCTTCACGTGGGGCGCGTTCTTCGCGGGGTGCACGTTCTTCACGAGGCTTGCGCTCTTCGTCACGGCGACCGTTGCGATTGCGGCTCTGCTGGCGACCGTTGCGACGCTCTTCATTGCGTGCAGGGCGTTCAGTCACAGGCTTCTCGACCACAACTGGAGCCACCGGCTCTTCCTTGGTGGCGAACAGGCTGACCAGCGACTTCACCAGGCCCTTGAACAGGCTTGGCTCAGGCAGGGCAGCTGGTGCGGCAACCGGCGCGGCAGCCTCGACCGGAACCGGTGCGTTGGCACGGGCTGGCGCGGTCTTAACGGCGGCTTCCTGGCGAACCAGGGTGCGGGTCGCCGCGGCTGGCTGGACTTCTTCCACTTCGGCAGCGGCAGCAGCGATTTCGTAGCTGGACTGGTTGACGTGGGCTTCCGGGCTGTCATCACGCAGGCGCTGCACTTCGAAGTGCGGCGTCTCGAGGTGATCGTTCGGCAGGATGACGATGCGGGCACGGGTGCGCAGTTCGATCTTGGTGATCGAGTTGCGTTTTTCGTTGAGCAGGAACGCAGCGACCGGGATCGGCACCTGGGCGCGCACTTCGGCAGTGCGGTCTTTCAGGGCTTCTTCTTCGATCAGGCGCAGGATCGCCAGCGACAGCGATTCAACGTCACGGATGATGCCGGTGCCGTTGCAACGCGGGCAGACGATGCCGCTGCTTTCACCCAGGGATGGACGCAGGCGCTGACGGGACATTTCCAGCAGGCCGAAGCGCGAGATGCGGCCGACCTGTACACGGGCACGGTCAGCTTCCAGGCATTCGCGGACTTTCTCTTCCACGGCGCGCTGGTTCTTGGCCGGGGTCATGTCGATGAAGTCGATCACGATCAGGCCGCCGATGTCACGCAGGCGCAGCTGGCGGGCGATTTCTTCAGCCGCTTCCAGGTTGGTCTGCAGGGCGGTTTCTTCGATGTCGCTACCCTTGGTGGCACGCGCCGAGTTGATGTCGATGGACACCAGGGCTTCGGTCGGGTCGATCACGATGGAGCCGCCGGAAGGCAGTTCGACGACGCGCTGGAAAGCGGTTTCGATCTGGCTTTCGATCTGGAAACGGTTGAACAGCGGAACGCTGTCTTCGTACAGCTTGATCTTGCTGGCGTACTGCGGCATCACCTGGCGGATGAAGGTCAGGGCTTCGTCCTGGGCTTCGACGCTGTCGATCAGCACTTCGCCGATGTCCTGGCGCAGGTAATCGCGGATGGCGCGGATGATCACGTTGCTTTCCTGGTAGATCAGGAATGGCGCGGAACGATCCAGGGACGCTTCCTTGATAGCGGTCCACAGCTGCAGCAGGTAGTCGAGGTCCCACTGCATTTCTTCGCTGCTGCGGCCCAGGCCGGCAGTGCGCACGATCAGGCCCATGTCGGCCGGAGCGATCAAGCCGTTCAGCGCTTCACGCAGTTCGTTGCGCTCTTCGCCTTCGATGCGACGGGAGATACCGCCGGCACGCGGGTTGTTCGGCATCAGGACCAGATAACGGCCAGCCAGGCTGATGAAGGTGGTCAGGGCGGCGCCCTTGTTGCCACGTTCTTCTTTTTCTACCTGAACGATGACTTCCTGGCCTTCGCTCAGGACGTCCTTGATGTTCACGCGGCCTTCAGGGGATTTCTTGAAGTATTCGCGGGAGATTTCTTTGAGGGGCAGGAAACCATGGCGCTCGGAGCCGAAATCGACAAAGGCAGCCTCAAGGCTTGGTTCGATGCGAGTAATCCGGCCTTTATAGATGTTGGCCTTCTTTTGCTCGCGTGCACCGGACTCGATGTCCAGGTCGTAGAGGCGTTGGCCGTCTACCAGTGCAACACGCAACTCTTCGGGTTGAGTTGCGTTAATCAGCATTCTTTTCATGTTGTACCGTCGGTTTCCGGGCTGCCGGAAACGGCGTTCGGCACACACGACTTCTCACGGTCGGTGTCAGGTGCGTCAAGAGTGGTTGGCCACTCCAGTGTCCAGCAATACCCGCCAAAATGGGCGGTATCGCGACGTACGCTTCCTGCTTGCTGTGGTGACTTAAGCACTCAGTCAGGAGGAGGAATCAACCGGCGACTGTGGACGAGATGAAGCGTCTAAATATAAGCCTAGTGCTACACAGTCCGACGGTTGTGCATCTCCACCCTACACGTATCCCTGATAATTCGGGTGCTGCCGCGCGCAGAATCCGCAGCGGGTTGGCATTTACCGTGTTCTCCAATGGGGAGTCCACGCTCATGGCTAAACAAGACCGGGTGTGGGCGATTGTGCTCTCACTCAGCTCGTAACAGGCGTTGTTTCCGAAGCATTCGCCGTGGTCTGGCTCCAGACTGACTGCACTTTGTGAACTGGCCGTAAATATCGGCGCAAAAGGCGAGTAATCACTCTGCTTTTTGCACTCGCTTCAGGCCTCATGTCACCTGCGCTTGTTACAATCTCGAGCCTTCCAGGGTGGCGAAAGCCCCGTAGGACGGCCTCGCGTCCTGATGAATTGCGATGGTCAGGGCCGGCAGTTTGCCGCTAGTCCTCTGTCCAGGCCGCTTTTGGCGGCGTTCGCGACTATAGCAGCAATGATTAAGTGCTTCAATTCCATAAAAAATTGTTATCATCGCCGCCATGACGACTACCGCCCCCCAGACCCCCAGCGTCCAGCTGCTCGAGGTCTCGCCGGAATATGCCGGCCAACGCATCGACAACTTTCTTCTTGCCAGGCTCAAAGGCGTGCCCAAGACCTTGATTTACCGCATTTTGCGTAAAGGCGAAGTGCGCGTGAACAAAGGCCGGATCAAGCCCGAGTACAAGCTGCAGGCGGGCGATATCGTCCGCGTGCCGCCGGTGCGGGTGCCTGAGCGTGACGAACCGGTCCCACTGGCCCAGGGCCTGTTGCAGCGCCTTGAAGCGTCGATTGTCTTCGAAGACAAGGCACTGATCGTGATCAACAAGCCGTGTGGCATCGCGGTCCACGGTGGCAGCGGCCTCAACTACGGGGTGATCGAAGCCTTTCGTCAGTTGCGCCCGGATGCCAAGGAGCTGGAGCTGGTCCACCGTCTGGACCGTGACACCTCCGGCCTGTTGATGATCGCCAAGAAACGCAGCATGTTGCGCCACCTGCATGCCGCCCTGCGCGGTGATGGCGTGGACAAGCGCTACATGGCGCTGGTGCGTGGCAACTGGGCCACCTCGATCAAGAGCGTGCGCGCGCCGTTGCAGAAGAGCAACCTGCGTTCCGGCGAGCGCATGGTCGAGGTGGACGAGGAGGGCAAGGAGGCGCTGACCCTGTTCAAGGTGCTGCGCCGCTTTGGTGACTTTGCCACCATGGTCGAGGCCAAGCCGGTCACTGGCCGTACCCACCAGATTCGTGTGCACACCCTGCATGCGGGGCACTGCATTGCCGGCGATACCAAATACGGCGATGAAGATTTCTCCAAGGAAATCCGCGACCTGGGTGGCAAACGCCTGTTCCTGCACGCCTACATGCTGACCGTGCCGCTGCCCGATGGTGGCGAATTGAAGCTGCAAGCGCCTGTCGATGAAATGTGGGCCAAGACCGTGGAGCGCCTGAGTGTCGCACCCTGACTACAAGCTGTTGATCTTTGACTGGGATGGCACGCTGTGTAATTCCATTGGTCGGATTGTCGAGTCGATGCACGCGGCGTCGACCCGTTCCGGTTATGCATTGTGCGACGACCTGGCGGTCAAGGGCATTATTGGCCTGGGCCTGCCGGAAGCGATCCGCACTCTGTACCCGGAGATTGGTGATGACGAGCTGATAGCGTTTCGTCAGCACTACGCCGATCACTACATGGCGCTCGACGCCCAGCCTTCGCCGCTGTTTGAAGGCGTGGCGCAGGCCATGGAAGCATTTCGCGCCGACGATTATCACCTTGCGGTCGCGACCGGCAAGGCCCGTCGCGGCCTGGACCGGGTGCTCAAGGCCCATGGCTGGGAAGATTATTTCGACGCCACCCGTGCGGCGGATGAAACCGCCAGCAAGCCCCACCCTCTGATGCTCGAGCAGATCCTCGCTCAATGTGGCGTGTCGCCTCGGCAGGCGTTGATGGTGGGTGATGCGTCGTTCGACCTGATGATGGCGCGTAATGCTGGCATGGACTCCGTGGCGGTCAGCTACGGCGCCCAATCTGCCCAGGCGTTGCAGGCCTACGAGCCGCGCCTGACAATTGACCGTTTTTCTGAATTGCAGGCCTGGCTCAGCCGGGCCCATTAAGTCTTTGCTGGGGTAGATGGCATGACCGATGAGTGGAAAGCGCCTGAGAAGGCCAATGCCGATAACAATGGCGATGACAGAAGCTGGAAGTTGCTGGAGAAGACCCTGCTGGCCAGTGTCCAGGAGCAGCGTCGCTCCCGGCGTTGGGGGATCTTTTTCAAGCTTCTGACCTTTATTTATCTGTTGGGCATGCTGGTGCTGTTCAGTCCGCTGATGGACATGGAAAAGAGCGCCACCCGAAGCGGTAATTACACGGCGTTGATCGAAGTGCGCGGAGTGATTGCCGACAAGGAGTCTGCCAGTGCAGACAACATCGTCAGCAGCCTGCGGGCGGCCTTCGAGGACTCCAAGGTCAAGGCTGTGATCCTGCGCATCAACAGCCCGGGCGGCAGTCCGGTGCAGTCGGGTTACGTGTACGACGAGATTCGTCGCCTGCGCGCCTTGCACCCGGACATCAAGCTGTATGCAGTGATTTCCGACCTGGGTGCCTCGGGTGCCTACTACATCGCCAGTGCTGCCGACCAGATCTATGCCGACAAGGCCAGTCTGGTGGGTTCGATTGGTGTGACGGCGGCCGGTTATGGCTTTGTCGGCACCATGGAGAAGCTCGGGGTTGAGCGTCGTACCTACACGTCAGGTGAGCATAAGTCGTTCCTGGACCCGTTCCAGCCGCAAAAGGCGGATGAAACCCAGTTCTGGCAGGGTGTGCTGGATACCACTCATCGGCAGTTCATCGCCAGTGTGAAGCAGGGGCGCGGTGACCGGCTCAAGGATAAGGAACATCCGGAGCTGTTTTCCGGTCTGGTCTGGTCTGGCGAGCAAGCGCTGCCATTGGGCTTGATCGATGGCCTGGGCAGTGCCAGTTCGGTGGCGCGGGACGTGATTGGCGAGAAAGAACTGGTGGACTTCACTGTTCAGGAATCGCCGTTTGACCGTTTCTCCAAGAAGCTGGGTGCCAGCGTGGCTGAGAAGCTGGCGCTATACATGGGCTTCCAGGGTCCGACCCTGCGCTGAGAGCTTGAGCGCGACATGGCTCGAAATGTGGGAGCTGGCTTGCCTGCGATAGCATCACCTCGGTGCGACTGATGTACCGGGGTGTCTGCATCGCAGGCAAGCCAGCTCCCACATTTGTTTGTGATGTTCTCAGGGAATCTGTACGCCTTCGGCCAGTAGCATGTCCACCAGTCGGATCAGCGGCAGTCCGACCAGGCTGGTGGCGTCTGGACCTTCGGTGCTTTGAAACAGGCTCACCCCCAGGCCTTCGGCCTTGAAGCTGCCAGCGCAGTCGTAGGGCTGCTCGATGCGCAGGTAGCGTTCGATGCGTGCGGCGTCCAGCGTGCGCATGTGTACGGTGAAGGGGATGCAGTCGACCTGGCAATGGCCGGTGGCGCTGTTCAGTACAGCCAGGCCGGTCAGGAAGCTGACGCGCTTGCCGCTGGCCGCCAGCAGTTGCTCACGGGCTTTCTCGAAGGTGTGGGGCTTGCCGATGATCTGGCCGTCGAGCGCGGCGACCTGGTCCGAGCCGATAATCAGATGCCCTGGATGACTGCCGGCGAGGGCGCGAGCCTTTTCTTCGGCGAGGCGCTTCACCAGTTCCACGGCAGACTCGTCCGGGCGGTGGCTTTCGTCGATATCCGGCGAACTGCAGATGAACGGCAGGTGCAGGCGGTTCAACAATTCCCGGCGATAAACCGAGCTGGAAGCGAGTAATAAAGGCAGCATGGGCGTCTCCTCAAGGCAGTCGCGGATTCTAGCGGGGAGGCCCGGTGACGGACAGGGCTGAATTTCCTTTGACATGGCCGGGTGCATCCCTATAATGCTGCGCCTATGTTGAATGACCCGATTCCACCTCACGTTGACCCGCGCAAATTGGCTGATCGTGGCACCACCCTTCAAGGTGAGCTGCTCCTGGCCGATTTGGAGAGACTCTGCGACCCGCTTTCCGACACTGTCGGTACGGTGCAGGCTAAATTCGTTTTTGAACGAGATGAACGTAAGTCTGTGGTAATCCACAGCTTTATCGACACCGAAGTCAAAATGGTTTGCCAGCGTTGTCTTGAGCTGGTCACCCTGCCGATCCACAGCGAATGCAGTTATGCTGTGGTGAAAGAGGGTGCGAATACCCAGTCGTTGCCGAAAGGTTATGACGTGCTGGAACTGGGCGAAGATCCTTTGGATCTGCAGTCACTGATCGAGGAGGAGCTTTTGCTCGCCTTGCCCATTGTGCCTGCTCATCATCCGGAAGAATGCCAGCAGCCGGCGGGTCTCGATGAGCCCGAACCGAGCGAGGACGAGGTAACGCGGTCCAACCCGTTCAGTGTATTGGCGCAGTTAAAGCGTGACCCAAACGTTTAGGAGTTAATCAATTATGGCTGTTCAGCAGAACAAAAAATCCCGCTCTGCCCGTGACATGCGTCGTTCGCACGACGCCCTGACGGCAAGCACTCTGTCTGTAGAAAAAACCACCGGTGAAGTTCACCTGCGTCACCACGTATCGCCAGAAGGCGTATACCGTGGCCGTAAAGTGATCGACAAGGGCGCTGACGAGTAATCACTTGTCTGCTCAAGTCATCGCGATTGACGCAATGGGCGGGGACTTCGGTCCCCGCAGCATTGTTCAGGCCTGCATTGCTTGCCTGTCTGCCACGCCCTCGCTGCACCTGACCCTCGTCGGTCAACCCTCCTTACTTGAAGAACTGATTGCCAGCCATCCGGCGGTGGATCGCGCGCGCCTGACTATTACACCGGCCAGCGAAACCATCACCATGGATGAAAAGCCTGCGCAGGCCTTGCGCGGCAAGCCTGATTCTTCGATGCGGGTGGCGCTTGAGCTGGTACGCGACGGCAAGGCCCAGGCCTGTGTCAGTGCCGGCAATACCGGGGCGTTGATGGCGTTGTCCCGGCATGTGCTGAAAACCCTGCCGGGCATTGACCGGCCGGCGATGGTTGCGGCTATTCCGACCCAGCAGGGCTATTGCCAGTTGCTGGACCTGGGGGCGAACGTCGATTGCAGTGCCGAGCATCTGCTGCACTTTGCCCTGATGGGCTCGGTGGCGGCCGAAGCGCTGGGCGTGGCCCGGCCTCGGGTGGCGCTGCTGAATATCGGCACCGAAGACATCAAGGGCAACCAGCAGGTCAAGCTGGCGGCGACGCTGTTGCAAAGCGCGCGAGGCCTGAACTACATCGGCTTTGTCGAGGGTGACGGTCTGTACCGCGGCGAAGCCGACGTGGTGGTGTGCGACGGTTTTGTCGGCAATATCCTGCTCAAGTCCAGCGAGGGCCTGGCGACGATGATTGCTGCGCGCATCGAGGCCTTGTTCAAGCGCAACCTGGCGTCACGCCTGGTGGGCGCCCTGGCGCTGCCCTTGATGCGGCGCTTGCAGGCTGACCTGGCTCCGGCGCGGCACAATGGTGCGAGTTTCCTGGGGTTGCAGGGCATCGTGGTGAAAAGTCATGGTTCGGCGGGGGTGCAGGGTTTTCAAAGTGCCATCCAGCGCGCCTTGATCGAGATCCAGGAAAACCTGCCGCAACGCTTGCACGGCCGCCTTGAGGATCTGTTGCCTTAGGCGAATCGGGCCGGAAATGCTTAAATGTGACCGGCCAGTTCAATTGACCATCCAATCTGTCAGTTTCTTGCGCTCCCACGTGTGGGGCGCCAATTTCCGACGACCAGATCATTAGGGGCTTGTTACATGTCTACATCCCTCGCATTCGTCTTTCCAGGGCAGGGTTCGCAGTCCCTCGGCATGTTGGCCGAGCTGGGCGCGGAACATCAGTTGGTCCTGGACACTTTCAAGGAAGCCTCCGATGCCTTGGGTTACGACCTGTGGGCACTGACCCAGCAAGGGCCGGAAGAGCTGCTCAATCAAACCGACAAGACCCAACCCGCCATCCTCACCGCCTCCATCGCCCTGTGGCGCCTGTGGCTGGCTGAAGGCGGCGCACGTCCGGCCTACGTTGCCGGTCATAGCCTGGGCGAATACAGCGCCCTGGTGGCCGCTGGCAGCCTGACCCTCGGTGAAGCGGTCAAGCTGGTGGAGCGTCGTGGCCAGTTGATGCAGGAAGCGGTTCCTGCCGGGCAGGGCGGCATGGCTGCCATTCTCGGCCTGGAAGATGCTGACGTGATTGCCGCCTGCGCCGAAGCGGCCCAGGGCGAAGTGGTCAGCGCCGTGAACTTCAACTCCCCTGGCCAGGTGGTGATCGCCGGCGCCAAGGCGGCGGTAGAGCGCGCCATCGAAGGCTGCAAGGCCCGTGGCGCCAAGCGTGCGTTGCCGTTGCCGGTCAGCGTGCCGTCCCACTGCGAACTGATGCGCCCGGCTGCCGAGCGTTTCGCCGAGTCGATCGCTGCGATCAACTGGCAGGCGCCGCAGATTCCGTTGGTGCAGAACGTCAGTGCCGCCGTGGCCTCTGACCTGGAAACCCTCAAGCGCGATCTGCTGGAACAGCTGTACAAGCCGGTTCGCTGGGTTGAGTCGGTGCAGACCCTGGCCGCCAACGGCGCCACCCAATTGGTAGAGTGCGGCCCGGGCAAAGTCCTCGCCGGCCTGAACAAGCGTTGCGCCGAAGGCGTGTCGACTTCCAACCTCAATACCCCGGATGCCTTCGCTGCCGCTCGCGCAGCCCTGGCCTGACGTTAATTTCCGAACCTAGGAGAAGCCTGCATGAGTCTGCAAGGTAAAGTTGCACTGGTCACCGGCGCAAGCCGTGGCATTGGCCAGGCGATCGCCCTGGAGCTGGGCCGTCTGGGCGCTGTGGTCATCGGTACCGCAACCTCCGCCGCCGGCGCTGAACGTATTGCCGCGACGCTGAAGGAAAACGGCGTCCAGGGCACCGGTCTTGAGCTTAACGTGACCAGCGATGAGTCCGTGGCGGCCGTATTGGCTGAAATCACGGCGCAATTCGGTGCACCGGCTATTCTGGTGAACAATGCCGGTATTACCCGCGATAACCTGATGATGCGTATGAAAGACGACGAGTGGCATGACGTCGTTGATACCAACCTGAACAGTCTGTTTCGCCTGTCCAAGGGTGTTTTGCGCGGCATGACCAAGGCTCGTTGGGGTCGAATTATCAATATTGGCTCTGTTGTGGGTGCCATGGGCAACGCAGGCCAAGTAAACTACGCAGCCGCCAAGGCCGGTCTGGAAGGTTTCAGCCGTGCATTGGCGCGTGAAGTAGGCTCGCGGTCGATTACGGTCAACTCGGTGGCCCCAGGGTTCATCGACACCGATATGACCCGCGAATTGCCTGAAGCGCAGCGTGAAGCGTTGCTGACGCAGATTCCGCTGGGCCGTCTGGGCCAGGCCCAAGAGATCGCGAATGTGGTCGCTTTCCTGGCATCCGACGGTGCGGCATACGTGACTGGGGCTACAATCCCGGTGAACGGCGGGATGTACATGAGTTAAATTGTGACGGATCGCTTCAAAAAAATGTCATACGAGCTGTCTAAAATCCGTTATAAAGCTGCAATCTATTTATAGGCAGATGGCCAATAGGGTACGAGGGTGAAGCTTTCAGTTGAAAAGCTGAAAAGTCTTTCTATACACTTACCCACTGGCCAGCTGCCTGAATTTGTCCATTAGGAGTGAAAACAAGGTATGAGCACCATCGAAGAGCGCGTCAAGAAAATCGTTGCCGAGCAACTGGGCGTTAAAGAAGAAGAAGTGACCAACAGCGCTTCCTTCGTTGAAGACCTGGGTGCCGACTCCCTTGACACCGTTGAGCTGGTGATGGCTCTGGAAGAGGAATTCGAGACCGAAATCCCGGACGAAGAAGCTGAAAAAATCACTACCGTTCAAGCTGCTATCGACTACGTTACTAGCCACCAGGCGTAATAGTTTGTAATCGTCGCTTGCTGTGATGGAAAAACCGCACTGCCCTATGGCGTGCGGTTTTTTCCTTTAAGCCTGATGCAAAGTGTCGTCATTAGAAAAAGGAGAGTGCTGTGTCGCGTAGACGCGTCGTAGTCACCGGTATGGGTATGTTGTCGCCACTGGGTACGGATGTGCCGAGCAGTTGGCAGGGCATTCTGGCTGGCCGCAGTGGTATTGGTCTGATCGAACACACGGACCTTTCTGCCTATTCCACCCGTTTTGGCGGCTCGGTAAAGGACTTCAATGTCGAGGAATATCTCTCGGTCAAAGAGTCCCGCAAACTCGACCTGTTCATTCAATACGGCCTGGCAGCCGGATTTCAGGCGGTGCGTAATGCCGGCCTGGAAGTCACCGACGCCAACCGTGAGCGCATCGGCGTGGCCATGGGTTCGGGTATTGGCGGTCTGACCAATATCGAAGAAACCAGCCGCACCCTGCATGAGTCCGGCCCTCGCAGAATTTCACCGTTCTTCGTGCCTGGCTCGATCATCAACATGATTTCCGGTTTCCTGTCCATCCACTTGGGTGCCCAGGGGCCTAACTACGCCATTTCCACGGCGTGCACCACGGGCACTCACTGCATCGGCATGGCGGCGCGCAATATCGCCTATGACGAGGCCGACGTGATGATCGCCGGCGGTGCCGAGATGGCCGCCTGCGGTTTGGGCATGGGCGGCTTCGGCGCGTCCCGTGCGTTGTCGACCCGCAATGACGAGCCGACCCGTGCCAGCCGTCCGTGGGACAAGGGCCGCGACGGTTTTGTTCTGGCCGACGGTGCCGGTGCGCTGGTACTCGAAGAGCTGGAGCACGCGAAGGCCCGTGGCGCCACCATCTACGCCGAGCTGATTGGTTTCGGCATGAGTGGTGATGCGTACCACATGACCTCGCCTCCGTCGGACGGCGCGGGTGCTGCACGCTGCATCACCAATGCGTTGCGTGATGCCAAGGTCAACGTTGACCAGGTGCAGTACATCAATGCCCATGGCACTTCGACCCCGACCGGCGACCTGGCGGAAGCCGAGGCCATCAAGTCGGTGTTCGGCGAGCATGCCTACAAGCTGGCGGTCAGTTCCACCAAGTCCATGACCGGGCACCTGTTGGGTGCGGCGGGCGCGGTCGAGGCAATCTTCAGCGTGCTGGCCATCAAGGATCAGGTCGCTCCGCCGACCATCAACCTCGATGAACCGGATGAGGGCTGCGACCTGAACTTCGTGCCTCACGAGCCGCAGAAGATGCCGATCGACGTGGTGCTGTCCAACTCGTTCGGTTTTGGTGGTACCAACGGTTCCCTGGTGTTCCGCCGGTTCGCCGAGTGATGGAGAGCTGGGTCGACGGTCAGCCGGCGGGCGAAGTGCCCCTGAAAGACCGTGGCCTGGCATACGGTGATGGACTGTTCGAGACCATTGCCGTCAAGGCCGGGCAGCCCGTGCTGCTTGACCGCCACCTGCAGCGCCTTGAAGAAGGTTGCAGGCGGTTGGCGATTGTTGCGGATCAACCCCTGATCCGCAGCGAATTGCTGGCCTACGCCGCTGCCCTCGGTGACGGTGTACTCAAGTTGATCCTGACCCGTGGCGATAGCCAGCGCGGTTATGGCATCAGTGCTGGCGCTCCGGCGCGGCGCATTCTGCAAGGCAGTCCACCTGCCACTTATCCCCCGGAACATGCAGCGTCAGGCATTCGCCTGTTTGCGTGTACCACGCGTTTGTCCGAGCAACCGTTGCTTGCCGGCCTCAAGCACCTCAATCGCCTGGAACAGGTGTTCGCCCGCGCCGAGTGGCAGGATGCCGAACACGCCGAAGGTTTGATGCTGGATATGTCCGGTCGAGTCATCGAAGGCGTCTTCAGCAACCTGTTTCTGGTGCGTAACGGCGTGTTGCTGACCGCTGATCTGAATCGCTGTGGCGTCGCCGGCGTCATGCGGGCCGAGCTGTTGGCCCAGGCGCAGGCGTTGGGCATCCCGACGAGCGTGGCCGATATCAGCCTTGAGCAGCTGCAACAGGCCGATGAAGTCTTGGTGTGCAACAGCGTATATGGCATTTGGCCGGTGCGCGGATGTGCTGCGATGAGCTGGCCGGTTGGGCCGCTCACCCGTAAACTGCAGGGCATTGTTCGCGCACTATTGGATATTTGATTTGAGACGTAAATTTGTATTGTTGCTGGAGATCGGTCTGGTCCTGGCGGGTTTGCTGCTGGGCGCTTCGGCCTGGAAGCTGAACTCGGCCCTTGAACAGCCCTTGAATCTGACCCAGGAGCAATTGCTGGACGTACCGGCCGGCGCGACGCCCACCGGCACCTTCAATCGCCTGGAAAACGACGGCGTGCTCAAGGATGCGTTCTGGTTGCGTCTCTACTGGCGCTTCAACCTCGACGGCCAGCCGCTGCACAGCGGCGAATACCGCATGACCCCGGGCCTCACCGCCGAGGGCCTGATCGGCCTGTGGCAGCGTGGCGAAGTGGTGCAGTACAGCATTACGCTGGTGGAAGGCTGGAACTTCCGCCAGGTGCGCGCGGCCCTGGCCAAGCATGAAAAGATCGAGCAGACCCTGTCCGGCCTGAGTGACAGCGAGGTGATGGAAAAACTCGGCCACCCGGGCGTATTTCCTGAAGGGCGCTTCTTCCCGGACACCTACCGCTTCGTGCGCGGCATGAGCGACGTTGAACTACTGAAAAAATCCTACAACCGTCTGGACGATGTCCTCGCCCAGGAGTGGAGCAAGCGCGCGGCCGATGCGCCGTACACCGACCCCTATCAAGCGCTGATCATGGCCTCGCTGGTGGAGAAAGAAACCGGCGTGCCGGAAGAGCGCGGCCAGATCGCCGGGGTATTCGTGCGGCGCATGCAGATCGGCATGCTGCTGCAAACCGACCCGACGGTGATCTACGGCCTCGGCGAGCGCTACACCGGCAAGCTGACCCGCGCGCACCTCAAGGAAGCCACGCCCTACAACACCTACGTGATCGCCGGCCTGCCGCCGACGCCGATCGCCATGGTCGGGCGGGAGGCGATTCATGCTGCGCTGAACCCGGTGGCGGGCAGCAGCCTGTATTTCGTTGCCCGAGGCGATGGCAGCCATATTTTCTCGGATAACCTGGATGCGCATAACGCTGCAGTGCGTGAGTTCCAGATGAAGCGTCGCGCCGATTACCGTTCCAGCCCGGCGCCGGCGGCAAAGCCTGCGGACGCGCCGGTGGATACGCCCGCCGAGCCGGCTCCGGCACCCGATGACGCCGCACCGCAAAGCCCGCAATGACTCTGACTAAGGACTGCCTGTGACTGGCTTGTTTATTACCCTGGAAGGCCCGGAAGGCGCCGGCAAGAGCACCAACCGTGAATACCTGGCCGAGCGCCTGCGCGCCGAAGGTATCGAGGTGCTGCTGACCCGTGAGCCTGGCGGCACGCCACTGGCCGAGCGTATCCGTGAAGTGCTGCTGACCCCGGGCGACGAACAGATGAACCCCGACACCGAACTGTTGCTGGTGTTCGCCGCCCGCGCCCAGCACCTGGCCGAAGTCATTCGCCCGGCACTGGCCCGGGGCGCCGTGGTGATTTGTGACCGGTTTACCGACTCCACCTATGCCTATCAGGGCGGCGGTCGTGGCTTGTCCCTTGAGCGCATTGCGACGCTGGAAACCTTCGTCCAGGGCGATTTGCGGCCCGACCTGACCCTGGTGTTCGATCTCCCGGTGGAAGTCGGCATGGCCCGTGCCACCGCCCGGGGTCGCCTCGATCGTTTCGAACTGGAAACCCGAGTCTTTTTTGAAGCTGTGCGCGGCGCGTTTCTCAAGCGCGCCGAAGCCGACCCCGCTCGTTACTACCTGTTGGACGCCGCACAACCGTTGACTCAGGTTCAGCAATGCATTGACGCCCTGTTGCCGAAGCTTGTGGAGCGTGTCCGTGGCTGAAGCCTATCCATGGCAGGACAGCCTCTGGCAGCAACTGGCGGGCCGTGCCCAGCACGCCCACGCCTACCTGCTCCACGGCCCGGTGGGCATCGGCAAGCGCGCCCTGGCCGAGCGGCTGATGGCCAGCTTGTTGTGCCAGCGGCCCAACGGCCTGGAAGCCTGCGGCGAATGTAAATCCTGCATGCTGCTCAAGGCCGGCAGCCACCCGGACAACTATCTGCTGGAACCGGAAGAGGCCGACAAGGCGATCAAGGTCGACCAGGTGCGTGATCTGGTCAGCTTCGTGGTGCAGACCGCGCAGATGGGCGGGCGCAAGGTGGTGCTGATCGAACCGGTGGAGTCGATGAACATCAACGCCGCCAACGCCTTGCTCAAGAGCCTGGAAGAACCGTCCGGCGATACCGTGCTGCTGCTGGTCAGCCACCAGTCCAGCCGCCTGCTGCCGACCATCCGCAGCCGCTGCGTGCAGCAGGCCTGCCCGTTGCCGAGCGAAGCCATGAGCTTGCAGTGGCTGGCCCAGGCGTTGCCGGACTGCGGCGAGGCGGAGCGCGTCGAGTTGCTGACCCTGGCGGCCGGTTCGCCTCTGGCGGCGGTCAAGCTCCAGGCCCAGGGCGTGCGTGAACAGCGTGCGCTGGTGGTGGACGGGGTGAAGAAACTGCTCAAGCAGGAAGTGTCGGCCACGCAACTGGCCGAAAGCGCCTGGAAAGACATTCCCTTGCTGCTGCTGTTCGACTGGTTTTGCGACTGGTCGAGCCTGATCCTGCGCTACCAGCTGACCCAGGACGAAAACGGCCTTGGGCTGCCGGACATGCGCAAAGTCGTGCAATACCTGGCGCAGAAGAGCGCCCAGGACAAGGTGCTGAACATCCAGGACTGGATCCTCGCCCAACGCCAGAAGGTCCTCGGCAAGGCCAACCTCAATCGCGTGCTGTTGCTTGAGGCCTTGCTGGTGCAGTGGGTCGGTTTGCTCGGCCGCCGTTAATTTCAGTGGCCGACGGGTGTATCGTTGGCCAGACACTTTCCGTGACTCAAGTTGTAGATCCCTATGCTCGTAGATTCCCATTGCCACCTTGATCGCCTCGACCTGGCCCAGCACAACGGCTCCCTCGACGCCGCCCTTGAAGCTGCGCGCCAGCGCGGGGTAGGGCACTTCCTGTGCATCGGCGTCAGCGCGGAAAACGCCGCCGACGTCAAAGCCCTGGCCGATCGTTATGCCGATGTCGACTGCTCGGTGGGCATTCACCCGCTGGACCTCAAGCCCGGCGAAGCCCCGGCCCTCGACTGGCTGCTCGGTGAACTCAATCACCCGCGCGTGGTGGCCATCGGTGAGACCGGCCTGGATTACCACTACGAACCGGAAGCCGCCGAGTTGCAGCAGGCGTCGTTCCGTCTGCACCTGCAAGCCGCCCAGCAGACTGGCAAGCCGGTGATCGTCCACACCCGTGGCGCCCGTGCCGACACCCTGACCCTGCTGCGCGAAGCCGCGCTGCCCCAGGCTGGTGTGCTGCATTGCTTCACTGAAGACTGGGACATGGCCAAGGCCGCGCTGGACCTTGGTTTCTACATTTCCTTGTCGGGCATCGTGACCTTCCGCAACGCCGATGCCCTGCGCGATGTTGCACGCCAGGTCCCGGCAGACCGCCTGCTGGTGGAAACCGATTCGCCGTACCTGGCGCCAATTCCTCATCGCGGCAAACCCAACCTGCCGGAATACGTACGGGATGTGGCGGATTACCTGGCGATGCTGCGGGGCGAGTCCTACGAGCGCTTTGCCGAACAGACCACCGAAAACTTCAAGCGCCTGTTCCCGCTGGCCCACGTCGGCCACTGAATCGCAGGCAAAAAAAACCCGGGTTCTGGGGGGTGAATCCGGGCTAAGACCATTAGGAGTAAAACAAGGGTACGCAGTCCGTCGGTACCCAGGTCGACGCGTCACTTGGGGGAGATGCCACGCCGACATTTCAAGTATTGATCAGTATCCGATTCAGTCCAGCCACATCTGATCGTTTTTTAAACAGATTTGGAATACGCCCGCTTCGGTTGAGTTCTCATTGGATGCGATGCACACGCGCCAATCACCTGTTTTATTTCTGACTCGAATCGGCACATTCGTTGGCGTGTTGTAAGTTAAGTGCAAAGGTTGTTCATATAGGCGTTGCCCAACGACCGTTCAGTCGGGATAATCCCGCGCACCGGGTAAAACGTTCCGACAAGCACGGCTTGGGGAGCGAACGCCCTTCCAATATCCATCTCTGCAGACCTTTTTCTTATGCACAAAGAACCCCGCAAGGTCCGTGAGTTTCGCCGCCGCGAGCAGGAAATTCTCGACACCGCACTCAAGCTGTTCCTCGACCAGGGTGAAGACAGCGTCACCGTCGAGATGATTGCGGATGCCGTGGGTATCGGCAAAGGCACCATCTACAAGCACTTCAAGTCCAAGGCCGAGATCTACCTGCGCCTGATGCTCGACTACGAGCGCGACCTGAACGAGCTGCTGCACTCGGCCGATGTCGACAAGGACAAGGAAGCGCTGTCCCGCGCCTACTTCGAGTTCCGCATGCGTGACCCGCAGCGCTACCGCTTGTTTGATCGCCTGGAAGAAAAAGTGGTGAAGGGCCATCAGGTGCCGGAAATGGTCGAGGAGCTGCACAAGATCCGTGCCTCGAACTTCGAACGCCTGACCCTGCTGATCAAGGGCCGTATCAGCGAAGGCAAGCTCGAAGACGTGCCACCGTATTTCCACTACTGCGCCGCCTGGGCGTTGGTGCACGGCGCCGTGGCGTTGTACCACTCGCCGTTCTGGAGCAATGTGCTGGAAGATCAGGAAGGTTTCTTCCAGTTCCTGATGGACATCGGCGTGCGCATGGGCAACAAGCGCAAGCACAGCACTGATTTGCCGAACGCCGAAACGCCGGCCACTTGAATCATTCGCCAGCGTGATGGCGATATGATTTCCTGCCCAGCGCAGTAACCCAGGAATATACTCAGGCAAGGACCTTGCTAAAACTTGATTTTTCAGTCAGGTTTTAGTGCGCCCGAATTATCCTCTGCCGGAGTGATCCATGATCGTTGATCGTCAAGGCAGGCGATTCCGCAATTTGCGGATCAGCCTGACCTCAGCCTGCAATTACGCCTGTACCTACTGCGTGCCCAACGGCAAGCGGCTGGTGGCTGCGCAGGACGAACTGTCGGCCGAGGCGATGGCGCGGGGTGTCGAGTACCTGATCGAGGCCGCCGGCATCGAGCGCCTGCGGATTACCGGCGGTGAACCGTTGGTCAGCCCCAAGCTGGAAGCCTTCATGGGCGCGGTGGGGCAGATGGGGCTCAGTGATATCAGCCTGACCACCAACGGCCAACTGCTGGCGCGCAAACTGCCGCTGCTGGTGGACGCCGGGATTCGCCGGATCAACGTGTCCCTCGACACCCTGGACGCCGACGCCTTCCGCAGCATCGCTCGCGGTGGCGACCTGGCCACCGTGCTCGATGGCATGGACCAGGCGAGCGCCGCCGGAATCAAGATCAAGGTCAACATGGTGCCGCTGCGCGGCCAGAACCTCGACCAGGTGATGCCGCTGCTCGACTACTGCCTGGAGCGTGGCTACGAGTTGCGCTTTATCGAATTGATGCGCATGGGCCACCTGGCCAACGATTCCAACGCGTTCCTGCAGCAATTCGTCAGCCTTCAGCAATTGCTCAGCCTGATCGGCGAACAGTACGAATACCTGCAAGCCAACGCCCCGGTGGACGCCACTGCCGTGCGCTACGAAGTGCCCGGCAAAGGTTTCTTCGGTGTCATCGCCAACGAAAGCGTGCCGTTCTGCCGGACCTGTTCGCGTTTGCGCCTGTCGTCCACCGGCTGGCTGCATGGCTGCCTGTCGTCGAGCAACCGCCACTACGTCGGCGACCTGCTGGACAAACCCCGCCACCAGGCCCTGCCGGCCTTGCAGCGCTTGTTGGTCAAGGCCTTGGGTGACAAGCAGGAAGTGGCCTTCTCCGGCGGCGCCACCATCATGAAGATCATCGGCGGCTAGTCTCGCAAGCTGGCGCAAAATCTGCATCTCGTGCCCATTCGCCGGTTTTCCGTCACCGGCCTCTGGAGAATTAGGATGCGTAGTCTGGTTTTGGTGCTGGCGTCACTCGCGCTGGGTGGCTGCATGACCGTCAGTGATATGGCCGAAGGCACGCGCTATCAGATGAGCGATGCCGGGCTGCTGGACCACAGCGATACTCGCCGCGTCAATTCGGTCCGCATACAGCCGGACTCCTTCGTCTTCATCGCCCAGGGCGCCTTCACCCCGCCGGGCAGTGCTTATCCACGGCCTAACGTGGTGGCCGAGGAAGCCTTCAACGGCTTTGTCGAATATTTTCCGATGGTCCGCCGCGCCCGCAAGCCGGAAGGCCTCGAGCAGGCGATGTCGGAAGCCCGCGCGGCGGGTGCGCATTACCTGCTGTACTGCCGCTTCGCCCAGGCGGATGACCGTATCGGCAACGCCGATGAATGGTCTGACCAGGAGGCGGTGGATCGCCTGGGTATCGACACCGGCACCATTCAGGTCATGTTGATTGAGACCAGCACCCAGTATTTGATTGATACTGTGCGGATTCACAGCCGTGGCGGTTTACTGACGTTCCACGACAACAAGCCTGATGACCTGATCGGCAAGCCCCTGGCGCACTACGCGCGCAGCCTGTTGGGCATGAGCGATCAGTAAGACACAAGGAGAGCAGCATG
Organism: Pseudomonas sp. SDO5522_S412; assembly: GCF_054071215.1. Classification (NCBI taxonomy): domain Bacteria; kingdom Pseudomonadati; phylum Pseudomonadota; class Gammaproteobacteria; order Pseudomonadales; family Pseudomonadaceae; genus Pseudomonas; species Pseudomonas sp. SDO5522_S412. Next base: position 34,514 of record NZ_JBSVWQ010000040.1, read on the forward strand.
ACCGATTCGGCCAAGGCCAATGACCTGTTGGCGCAATTGCCCAAGGGCAAGGGGCCCGCACCGGTGCATCTGTGGAACCCGGCGTTTTGCGGCGATATCGACATGCGCATCGCCCGCGACGGCACCTGGTTCTACATGGGCACGCCGATTGGCCGCAAGCCGATGGTCAAGCTGTTCTCCAATATCATTCGCCGCGATGGCGATGATTATTTCCTGATCACCCCGGTGGAAAAGGTCGGGATCAAGGTCGATGACGCGCCCTTCGTCGCCGTGACCCTGGAAGTCGAAGGGCAGGGCGAAAGCCAGGTCCTGCGCTTTACCACCAACGTGGATGAGCAGGTCGAGGCCGGTATCGAGCATCCGCTGCGGGTGGTGATCGACCCGGACACCCAGGAACCCTCGCCATACCTGCGGGTGCGCACCAACCTCGAAGCCCTGGTTCACCGCAATGCGTTCTACCAGCTGGTGGAGCTGGCGGTGACCCGTCCGATCAACGGTAAGAACTGGCTTGGCGTCTGGAGCGGCGGGGTATTTTTCCCCATCGGCCTGGAGCCCTGAGGCTGATTTCTCGCTCTCCCTGAAATAATTCGCTTGCTGTAGCCGGGCGCTTTCGGTTATCAATTTGTACATGATTAGACATGTCCGATTTGATAAGAAAAAACGCGTCGTCGACGAGCTGATCCGCCGTATCGAGGGTGGAGTGATGGCCGACGGTGTCCTGCTGCCGGGCGAGCACCAACTGGCCGAAGAGTTTTCCGTCAGCCGCGGCACGCTGCGTGAAGCCCTGGCCGAACTCAAGCGCCGCAGCTACATCGCCACCCAAAGCGGTGTCGGCTCCATCGTCACCTTCGACGGCATGGTGCTCGACCAGCGCAGCGGCTGGGCCCAAGCCCTGGCCGACACCGGCGCGGTGGTGACCTCCGAAATCCTGCGCCTGGAAGCCGTCACCCGTCCGGACCTGCTCAGCCGTCACGGCAGCGACCAATTCATCGCCCTCGACCGCCGCCGTCGCGCTGCCGACGGCACGTTCGTGTCCCTGGAGCGCTCGCTGATGCCGGCCTCCGGTGGCCTGGAAAGCCTGCCGCAAGTCGGCCTGATCGATAATTCCCTGACCATCACCCTGGCGGCCTATGGCTATGTCGGCGCCACCGGCAACCAATGGATCGGTGCCGAGCCTCTGAACGAAGAAGACGCCCAGCTCCTGGGGCGCCCGGTGGGCACGGTGTTCCTCAAGGCCCTGCGCACCACCTACGACCGCCAGGACCGCTTCATGGAATCCGTCGAAAGCCTGCTCGACCCTCTGCATTTCCGCTTGCACCTTCAATTTGGAACACCGACATGACCGCCACCACCCGCGCCCTCGGCGCCTTCTACGGCCTGGCCTTGGGCGATGCGTTGGGCATGCCCACCCAGTCCCTGAGCCGCGAGCAGGTCAAGGCGCGTTTCGGCGCGATCACCGGCCTGGAAGATGCCGACGCCGATCAGCCGATCGCGCCGAACATGCCCAAGGGCTCGATCACCGATGACACCGAACAGGCCATCCTCGTCGGCCAGTTGCTGGTGGACGGGCAGGGCAGGATTGAACCCACCGAACTCGCCCAACGTTTGATCGACTGGGAAGCGGTGATGCGCGCCAAGGGTTCCCAGGATTTGCTGGGCCCCTCGACCAAACGGGCGATCGACATGATTCTGGCGGGCCATACCCCGGAAGAGTCCGGGCGCTACGGCACCACCAACGGCGCCGCCATGCGCATCACCCCGGTGGGCATCGCGGCGGACGTCAACGACCCGGCGCAGTTTATCCAGGCGGTGATCCAGGCGTGCCAGGTCACCCACAACACCAACCTGGGCATCTCCAGCGCGGCGGCGGTGGCGGCGGTGGTTTCCGCCGGGATCAACGGCGTCGATCTGGGCGAAGCGCTGAACATCGGCACGCAGATCGCCCAGCAGGCGGAAAACCACGGCCATTGGATTGCCGGCGGGCGCATCGCCACCCGCATCAGTTGGGCGCGCACCTTGAGTGTCGACAGCGGCGACAAGGCGCTGTTTACCGACCTGCTTTACGAATTGATCGGCACCTCGGTGGCGTCCCAGGAATCGGTGGTCGTGTCGTTTGCCCTCGCGCAGCAAGTCGCGGTGGGTGAAATGAACGCCATCGAAGCCCTGTGCATGGCCGCCAGCCTCGGCGGCGACACCGACACCATCGCCGCGATTCTCGGTGCGATGCTCGGTGCGTGCCTGGGGATGCAGTGCTGGCCTGAGGCGATGATCGAACAGGTCAAGCAGGTTAACCAACTGGACCTGGAACCCTTGGTCCAAGGCCTGCTCAAGCTGCGCTGAGCACCGCAGATCGAAAAATGTGGGAGCTGGCTTGCCTGCGATAGCGGTCGATCAGTTGATGAATCATCGACTGACACCACGCTATCGCAGGCAAGCCACACATTGATCCAGTCGAGTCAGGAAGACCGGCACACAGATTCAACTTGCCAACCTGCCACAACCACAAAAAAACAGGCATCAGGAGCACCCCACCATGAGTACGTCCTCTTCCGGCCAAAGCGCCGGGCAATTGGAAACACGCGGCATCGAGCCGGTCCCGGAAGGCGAGTGCAACGGCCATCCGCTGCAACTGTTCTGGGTCTGGTTTGCGGCCAACATCAGCATCCTCGGCTTGCCCCTGGGCGCGACCCTCGTAGCGTTTCGCGGCCTGGCGATCTGGCAGGCGATCATCGTCGCAATCCTCGGTGCCGCCGGTTCGTTTGCGGTGGTCGGCATCATCTCCATCGCCGGCCGTCGTGGCCGTGCACCGAGCCTGACCCTGTCCCGGGCGATCTTTGGCGTACGCGGCAATATCGGGCCGACGCTGGTGTCGCTGATGTCGCGCCTCGGCTGGGAAACCGTCAACACCACTACGGCTGCGTTCGTGCTGTTGTCGTTGTGCTCGATCCTGTTCAACTCGCCGGTTGCCGCCAAAAGCGCGCCGGTACTGACCCTGCTGTTCATTGGCATTTTCGTGCTGCTGACCCTCGCCGTATCGGGCCTGGGCCACGCCACCTTGCTGGTGATCCAGAAGTGGGCCACCTACGTGTTCGGCGCGCTGAATATCCTGGTGGGCGGTTTCCTCTGCGCCACCATCGATTGGAGCGCGGTGTTCAACGCCACGCCTGCGCCGTTGAGCGCGATGATCATCGGCGTCGGCACCATGGCGGCCGGTACCGGTATCGGCTGGGCCAACGCCGGTGCCGACATGTCGCGCTACCAGCACCGCAGCGTCAAGGCCGTGCGCCTGGTGGCCTCCGCGGCATTCGGTGCGGGGATTCCGCTGGTGCTGTTGATCACCCTCGGCGGTTTGCTGTCGGTGGGCAACAACGACCTGGCGTCGGCCACTGACCCGATCATCGCGATTCGCGACATGCTGCCGACCTGGATGGCGGTGCCGTACCTGATCACCGCGTTTGGCGGGCTGTTGCTGTCGAATAACCTGTCGGTGTACTCGGCGGGGCTCACCACCTTGACCCTCGGTTTGAAGGTCAAGCGCGTGCACGCGGTGATCGTCGACATCGTTGCGATCTTCGCCGGTTCGATCTACTTCATGCTGATCGCCGACAGTTTCTACGGCCCGTTCATCACCTTCATCTCGTTGCTGGCGGTACCGATCACCGCCTGGGTCGGGATCTTTGTCGTCGACCTGATTCATCGCCACTACTACAGCCCCAAAGACCTGCTGGACGTAACGCCAAGCAGCGCCTACTGGTACCGTGGCGGAGTTGAATGGCGTGCGTTCGGCGCCTGGGCGATTGCGATCGTGCTGGGCTTCAGCTTCACCACCATCGGCACCACGGCCGAGAACATCTGGTTCGCCGGTCCGCTGTCCGATTCGTGGCTGGGCCACAACGGCCTGGGCTGGATCGTCACCTTCCTGGTGGCCGGCGGGATTTATGCGGTACTGGGGGGCGCGGCTGATCGTCGCCCGGCTTTGGTAGAGAGCGCTAATGTCTAGATTGCTGCACAGCGGCCAGGTCATCGTTGACCTGGTCATGTCCCTCGACACATTGCCTGCCACCGGTGGCGATGTATTGGCCAACTCCGCCAGCTTCGAAGCCGGCGGTGGCTTCAACGTGATGGCCGCGGCCCGACGCAACGGCTTGCCGGTGGTCTACCTGGGCCGCCATGGCGCCGGCCGCTTCGGCGACCTGGCGCGCGCGGCGATGCAAGTCGAGGGCATTGAAATGGCCCTGGCCGCCAGCGACGACAAGGACACCGGCCTGTGTGTGTCCCTGACCGAAGCCACTACCGAGCGTACCTTCATTTCCCATATCGGCGCTGAGGGTGACTTGCTGGCGCAAGACCTGGCCAATGCGGTACCACGCGACGACGACTACGTGTACGTCAGCGGCTACAGCCTGCTGCTGGAAGGCAAGGCCCAGGCGTTGCTCGATTGGCTATTGGCATTGCCGCGCCAGATCACGGTGGTGTTCGATCCGGGCCCGCTGGTGAAGGCACCGGACTCGGCCTTGATGGTCGCCCTGTTGCCGCGTATCGATATCTGGACCAGCAACGGTCCGGAAGCGCTGGCCTTTACCGGCGCGAGCGATCTGGCGGGGGCATTGCTCAAGCTCAACGAGCACTTGCCCGCCGACACCTTGCTGGTGGTGCGCGATGGGCCGAATGGCTGCTGGATCAGCCGTAATGGCCAGGGCGAGCATGTGCCGGGATTCAAGGTCAAGGCGGTGGACAGCAACGGTGCCGGCGATGCTCACGCCGGGGTGTTTATCGCTGGCCTGGCCAATGGTTTGGCGCCAGCTGTCGCGGCACGTCGCGCGAACGCGGCGGCGGCCTTGGCGGTCACGCGCTGGGGGCCGGCCACGTCACCGGGCACGGCTGAAGTGGATGCGTTGTTGAGCGAGGGCTGATTCGGCAGAATAGTCGCCATTCAGCACGGAGCAGCGTCATGACCCAGAACATCTACGACACCGAGGTTTTCTTCGAGGGCTACAGCAAAATGGGCCGCTCGGTAGAAGGCCTCGCCGGCGCGCCGGAGTGGCCGGCGTTGCAATCCATGCTGCCGCCCATGTCGGGATTGAAAGTCGTAGACCTGGGTTGCGGCTACGGCTGGTTCAGTCGCTGGGCGCAGGAGCAGGGCGCCGAACAGGTGCTGGGGCTGGATGTCTCGCAAAAGATGCTGGCGCGGGCAAGGGAGATGACGTCCTCTTCGGCCATCACCTATGGCATCGCCGACCTGGAAAAACTCGACCTTCCGGATGCCACTTTCGACCTGGCCTACAGCTCATTGGCGTTCCATTACATCGTCGATCTTAAGGGCCTGTTCGCGCGTATCCATCAAGCGTTGGTCCCGGGCGGGCGGTTGGTATTTTCCATCGAGCATCCGATCTTCATGGCGCCCCGGCAGCCGGGCTGGCTGATTGATGAGCAAGGGCGCAAGAGCTGGCCGGTGGACAGCTACCAGTTGCAAGGACCACGGGTGACAAACTGGCTGGCGGAGGGTGTGATCAAGCAACATCGCACCGTGGGCACGTTGCTGACGCTGTTGATCCAGGCGGGGTTTACCCTGACTCATGTCGACGAGTGGGGCCCGAGCGAAGCGGACCTGAAAGCCCGCCCCGCACTGGCAGAAGAGCTTGAACGCCCAATGATGCTACTGGTGGCCGCCCACCGCTGATTCCTTGGGTGAAAACCCGACCAAAAATGTGGGAGCGGGCTTGCTCGCGAATGCGGTGGCTCAGCCAATGAATCTGGCACTGATACACCGC